>JADLGF010000054.1 GCA_020849415.1 Thermomicrobiales bacterium | reverse complement strand
TTTATCTGGCAGGCGTCAGGATTCATTCCGGCGTGCCGGCATCGAACGGGGGTGCCGGTCCGGGGTGGAGTTGAATGGCGCCGGTGACACAACGCTTGTAAGGAGGACCCCGTGGTAGCTTCACTTCCCGATACGCCCGATGCCGTAATGCGGCAGATGCTGCAAGCAGGCGTTCACTTCGGACACCAGGCCAAGCGCTGGAATCCGAAGATGAAGCCGTATATCCATTCACAGCGCAACGGCATCCACGTCATCGACCTCGACCAGACCCTCGTGTTCCTGGGCGATGCGCTCGAATTCGTCAAGCAAACGACCGCCAATGGCGGCAAGATCCTTTTCGTCGGCACCAAAAAGCAGGCGCAGGAAGTCATTGCCAACGAGGCAAACCGGTCGGGTCAGTACTACATCAACCGGCGCTGGCTGGGCGGGACGCTGACCAACTTCACCACCATTCGCAACCGCCTCAAGCTGATGAAGGACATCGAGCGCCAGGACGAGCGCGGCGACCTGGAGCGACTGCCGAAGCAGGAAGCCGCCAATTTGCGCGGCGAGCTCGAGCGGCTGCAGCGCACCCTCGGCGGGATGCGCGATATGACCCAGCTGCCGGCGGCGCTTTTCGTGATCGATCCGAAACGCGAGCATCTGGCCATGGCCGAAGCGCAAAAGCTGAAGATCCCCGTGATCGCCATTACCGACACGAATGCCGATCCGGACCAGGTCGATTACCTTATCCCCGGTAATGACGACGCCATTCGCGCCGTCCGCCTGCTGACCGGCATGATCGCCGACGCGGCCGTGCAGGGCGCGATGGAAAACCAGGCCTATCGCGCCGACGAAGCGTTCGCCGCCGAGTCGGAGCTGGCCGATGAACCGGGCGTGCTCGATGCCGACCTCTTCGCAAACGCGGCCGTCGATGAAGCGATCGACGAAGCCGCAGCTGAAGTAACCCCGTAAACGTGTGATTCGGAGTCCAGTGTCCAGGGTCCAGTGTCCAGTGCTGGGCATCGCGGATGACACTGGACTCTTGACTCCGGACACTGGACAACATCAAGGAATGAGAGAGGAATGAGCGCAACAACGATTAGTGCCGCCCAGGTGAAGGAGCTCCGAGACCTGACCGGCGCCGGCATCATGGAGTGCAAGCGCGCACTCACCGAAACCGGCGGCGATGTCAGGAAAGCCGAAGCCATCATCGTCCAGCAGGGTCTGGCCAAGGCGGACAAAAAATCCGGTCGTTCCGCCAGCGAAGGCGTAATCGAGCCCTATGTACACGGCGGCCGTATCGGCGCGCTGGTCGAGATCAATTGCGAAACCGACTTCGTGGCTCGCACCGAAGATTTCAAGACACTGGCCCACGATATCGCCATGCAGGTTGCTGCCATGGCGCCGCGCTATGTCTCCGAAGACGAGATCAACGACGCCGACTGGGCGAAGCTGGAGGAAGAATTCTCCGACCGCAAGGCGGCAGTTGCCGCGGTGGTCTTGCTGGAGCAGCCCTTCATCAAGGATTCCAAGATCAAGATCGGCGACCTGGTGCGCACCACCATCGGCAAGCTGGGCGAAAATATCGTCGTGCGCCGGTTTGCCCGGTTCGAGGTCGGCGCCGACCTCCCGGCTGCATCCAGCGCCGAATAACAACGATTGGCCACCCATTCGGGAAGGGATGGGACTATGCGCTTCGCCGCGGAGAAGGAGCAAGGCACGTGAGTGATCGACACGCTCGAGTTTTGCTGAAGCTCAGCGGCGAAGCGCTGATGGGCGAATCGCACTACGGGATCGACCCGGCAGTCGTCTCGTCGCTGGCGCAACAGATCAAGAAAATCGCCGAAAAAGATATCCAGATTGCCATCGTCATCGGCGGCGGCAACATCTGGCGCGGTATCTCCGCCAGCACCAAGGGGATGGAACGGTCCACCGCCGACTATATGGGTATGGTGGCCACCGTGCTGAATGCACTGGCGCTTCAGGAAGCCGCCGAGCGCGCGGGCGTTCCCACCCGAGTGATGACCGCCATCGAGATGCGCGACGTCGCCGAGCCGTATATTCGCCGCCGCGCCATCCGTCATATGGAAAAGGGCCGGGTCGTGATCCTGGCTGCCGGTACTGGCAACCCCTATTTCACGACCGATACCGCCGCCGCCCTGCGAGCACTGGAGCTCGATGCCGACATCCTGTTGATGGCCAAGAACGGGATCGATGGCGTCTACGATGCCGATCCCCGCACCCATCCAAATGCCCGCCGCTACGAACGGGTTTCCCATCAGGAAGCGATCGAACGCGACCTGAAGGTGATGGACGCGGCAGCGCTTTCGCTCTGCCGCGAGAACAACGTTCCGATTCTGGTCTTCGACATCCGCGAGGACGGCGCCATCGAGCGCGCGGTCGAAGGTGAGCAGGTCGGTACACTGGTCGTTGCCGGTGAGGCGCGGTTCGCCGAACGCTGAACTCGCGCCGTCGCGGTTACGGGTAGAATCGACCCAACAGAAGGACGACATCATGATCAATGAGACACTCGCCGACGCCGAAAGCCGCATGGAGAAATCGATCCAGGCGTTGCATCGGGATTTGAACACCATCCGGACGGGGCGCGCATCGCCGGCGTTGCTCGATCGCATCATGGTCGAGTATTACGGAACTCCCACGCCGCTGAATCAGATGGCTAATATCTCGGTTCCGGAAGCCCGGCTGCTGGTCATCCAGCCATGGGAACGAAGTGTGATTCCCGATATCGAGCGGGCGCTGCAGAAATCGGATATCGGTATCACGCCGTCCAGCGACGGTACGGTGATCCGACTGGCGATTCCGGTGCTCACCGAGGATCGGCGCAAGCAGTTGGTCAAATCGGTCCATGGCCAGGTCGAAGACGCGAAGGTCGCAATTCGCAATGTCCGGCGCGATTCGATGTCGGTGGTACGCGATCTGAAGAACGAAAAGATGATTTCGGAAGACGATGAGCGCCGGGCCGAACAACGGCTCGACGAGCTGACGAAGAAATTCGTCGACGAAGCGGACAAGGTCGGCAAGAGCAAGGAACACGAAGTCCTGGAGGTCTAGGGCCCGTGGCATCGATTCGCGAGCGAGCCGGTAGCGCGCCGGCGCTCGCCCCGGCGGAGTCAATCGAAAATGTGCCGGAACACGTTGCCATCATCATGGATGGCAATGGCCGTTGGGCGGCCAGTCGGGGGTTGCCGCGTTTGGCAGGTCACGAAGCCGGCACTTCCAATATCCGGCGGATCACGCAGGCCGCCGGCGCGCTGGGGATTCGATATCTGACCCTCTGGGCTTTCTCCGCCGAAAACTGGAGCCGCCCGCAGGAGGAGGTCAGCGGGATTGTGCGCATCCTCGGTGAAACGCTCGATCGCGAGCTCGATGAGCTCCACCGGCAGGGGGCCCAGCTCCGCCATATCGGTAGTCTCGAGGGCCTGCCCACGGAATTGCGAAATGCAGTCCTGGCTGCCATCGAGCTCACGCGTGAGAACGACAAGCTCGTGCTCACGCTTGCATTCGATTACAGCGGCCGCCAGGAGCTTCTGGCGGCCATTCGCGAGATCGTCGCCGCCGGCATACCGCCTGGCGAGATCGACGAGGCCACCATCGATCGGTATCTCTTCACCCACGATCTCCCCGATCCCGATCTCATCATCCGCACTTCCGGCGAATTCCGGTTGAGTAATTTCCTGGTTTGGCAGTCGGCATATTCCGAGCTCTATTTCAGCCCGGTGCTCTGGCCCGAATTCGGACCGCGGGATCTGGAAGAAGCAGTTCGGGATTTCAGCCGCCGAGAGCGTCGTTTCGGCAATGTTTCCGCCGAAGCCGCGCGTATGACACGGGAGCGTGCATGAAGACTCGTTCGATCTCGGCAATCGGCGTCGTATTGGTCGGGATCATCCCGGCGTTGTTCGGCGGTCCAGTATGGGCGCTCACCTTTGCCCTGCTGTGCATGATCGGCTTCGTGGAATTCCACGGGCTTGCGAGCCGCTTTTCGCCACGTGTCCCGAAAGTCGGCATTCTGCTGATCCCCTCCTTTGCCGCCGTTGCCTGGACAGCTCATCAGGAACGACTGGCCATGGGTTTGGTGGCGCTCGCCGTCTTCCTGCCAATGATCAGCATCGTCCGCCGCAAGAACCTGGCCGGATCGATGACCGATTGGGCACTCGCGGCCGCCGGCACCCTCTATCTCGGGGTGGCCGTCTTCGGAGCCACGCAGTTGCGCTTGATGGACGGGACGGTCTCTCGAAAATGGCTGACCAATCTCGATGCGAGCTTCTCGATCGGTTGGCGAGATGCGCCGCGAGGACTCGCCTGGTTGCTGGTGGTGCTCCTCTGCACCTGGCTTGCCGACACCTTCGCCTATTTGGTCGGGAGCAAGGCCGGCAAGCACAAGCTCTCTCCGGTGGTCAGTCCCAACAAATCGAAGGAAGGTTTCCTGGGTGGGCTGCTGGCCGCGGCTGTGACCGGCGCGGTGACCTTCTGGGTCTTTGGTCTCACCTCCAGTTGGTGGTGGGGACTGCTCTTCGGCGCCGTCATCGCCTGGATCGGGCTCTATGGCGATCTGGCCGAATCGTTCCTGAAGCGAGCGGCGGGCGTCAAGGACAGTAGCGAACTGATTCCCGGCCACGGCGGCATGCTCGACCGTATCGATGCACTCCTCTTCACCTTCGTCGCCGGGTGGTATCTGGCGCTCGCCTTCGAACGCTGGCTGCTGTGACCGTTTCCGATCGAACCAGCACGGATAGGCGCCGGGGCATCGCGCTCATCGGTTCGACTGGTTCGATCGGCACCCAGACACTCGATGTGCTCGACCGGCTCCGTGACCGGTTCGAACTCGTCTCGATCGCGGCAGGGAACAATGTCGCGCTCCTGGCCGATCAGATCGATCGGTTCGGTCCCAGGTTCGCCGTCCATAACCATCCCGAATCACCACCCGCCCGCAAGCGGCCCGGCACCCAATACGGCTATGGCGAAGCGGCCCTGATCGACGCGGTCACCCGCCCGGAAGTTGACATCGTCGTCATCGCGAGCGCTGGCCATACCGCGTTGAAACCGGCGTGCGAGGCGATTCGCGCCGGCAAGGTGATCGCCCTGGCCAACAAGGAGATCATTGTTTGCGCCGGGCAGATCATTATGCCGCTGGTGCAGGAATACGGCGTCTCTCTGCGGCCCATCGACAGCGAACACAGCGCCGTCTGGCAGGCGATCGGCAGCAATCCGCCGGCATCGATCAGCCGGATCGTGCTCACGGCCTCGGGCGGACCATTCCGCACGACACCGATCGACCAGCTTGCACGTATGACAGTGGCCAACGCGCTCGATCACCCGACCTGGTCGATGGGCGCCAAGATCACGGTCGATTCCGCCACGATGGCCAACAAGGGGCTCGAGCTGATCGAGGCGCGCTGGCTCTTCGATGTCGAACCGGCCCGCATCAATGCGATGATCCATCCCCAAAGCATCGTCCATTCACTGGTGGAATTCGTGGATGGCAGCCAGATCGCGCAAATGAGCTGGCCGGATATGCATCTGCCGATCCAGCTCGCCCTCACCTATCCCGAGCGGCTGGCGACTCCCCATCGGCCGCTCGATCTCTTCTCGGTCGGGCAACTCGAATTCGAACCGCTGGACGACACCCGTTTTCCCGCATTCGGTCTGGCCCGCCAGGCTATCGAAGCCGGTGAATCCTATCCCACCGCCTACAGTATTGCCGACGAGCTGGCGGTGGCGGCCTTTCTCCGGGGTGAGATCGGTTTCACGGACATCGCCCGCGTGCTGGCGCTCACGCTCGAACGGCACCACCCGGTCAACGTTTCCACGCTCGATGATGTGCTCGGCACGGTCGCCGGCGAAGAACGTTCCGCCGTGGAGATCATCCGGGAAGTCGCTACAACCCGTGCGCGATAACCGCCGCTGAAACGATGATAGCCCCTGCCCTCCGCAGGGCGATTGCGCATTCAGTCAATGTTGCTCCCGTGGTCGAGACGTCATCGATGAGCACCAGGTGCGCGGGCACGTTCATCCCTGGCGCTATCTCGAACGCATCGCGCAGATTCGCCGACCGCTCGCCACGGTCGAGTCCAACCTGATGCGGGGTATCACGGGATTTCTTCAGCCCAGTGAAGACCGGGTGGCCGGTGTGCTTGCTGATCGCCTTTGCAAGGATCAGTGTTTGATCATACCCGCGCTGGCGTTTGCGCCGGGGATGGAGTGGCACCGGCGCCAGCGCGATGTCCGAAGCGAGGTCCGCGAACCCCGGCGCCATCAACTCAGCAAAATGCGCCGCGCGCACCGTCTCGCCCGAGAACTTGTACGAATGGATGGCCGATCGAAGCCACCCATCGAATGGACCGGCGACCCAGAGTGTATCGACCTCCGCCGGCAATGCCCGGCAATCGCACGGCGCTCGGCCGAGCGGGAGACTGCACACTGGGCAGCGCGGTTCCGCGAA
>JADLGF010000053.1 GCA_020849415.1 Thermomicrobiales bacterium | reverse complement strand
TACATCCTGCCCGCGCACATCCTGGCGGACGTACCGGCCGACCAGATCGTTTCCCACTCCTTTGCGCGGCAGCCGATCGGGACCGGCCCGTTCGTTTTCCAGGAGTGGGAGGCGGACAACTTCATCCGCTCGACGGCGTTCGAGAACTACTGGCGCGGCCGGCCGTACGCGGATGTCCTCATCCAGCGCGCGCTCACGCTCGACAACAACACGGTGATCCCGGCGCTTGAGTCGAACGATGTCAATGTCGCCGCGCTCTCGCTGACCGTGATCGATTCGCTGCCGGCCGAACCCACAGTACAGGTGCGGCAGCGCGCCGGATTGGCGAATCAGTACGTCGAATTCAATCTGGCCAAACCGAAGTTGCAGGACGTGCGGGTGCGCAAAGCGCTGTCGTACGCCATCAACCGGCAGCAGGTCGTTGACACCGTCTGGCAGGGGCGGGCGCAGATCTACAACTCTGTCTTCCCGTACGACTGGTGGGCGACCAAGCAGGACACGACCCTCTTCGACAACGACATCGAGCAAGCGAAGGCGCTCCTCAATGAGGTCGGCTGGGTGGTCGGTGAGGACGGGATTCGCGAGAAGGATGGCGAGAAGCTCTCGTTTGTCTTCCACGCCATCGTGCAGGACTGGTCACTGATCGTGCAGCAACAGTGGCGCGACATCGGGATCGACGCCATCTTCGAGTTCACGCAGTGGGCGACCTTCAGCGAGCAGTTCTATTTCAAGGGCGAATTCGAGGTCTTCGGCATGAACGTGCCGTACAGCCTCTACGCCGATCCCCACTATGCGCTGCCGGGCTACTTCCACAGCCAGGGCAATCGCAACGACTACCGCAATCCACGTTCGGATGAACTGATCGACCAAGCCGCTTCCAGCTACGACGTGGAAGAGCGGAAGGCCAGTTACTACGAGTGGCAGGAGGTGATCGCACAGGATCTGCCACACCTCTGGATCGCCAATCCCAACATCGCCTGGGCCTACTCACCCGGACTCGTGGTGCCTGAACGCTCCGGTTCGCACTGGGAGCTTCGAGAAATCTACTCCTGGTTCTGGGCTGCGGAATAGCGTTCGAGGCGCGGGACAAGGGGTGAGGACGTGAGCGAATTGGGAAACGCCGTGACGAACGTTGTCGTCGCGGCCGAACGCTCGAAGCGGGTTGATGAGCGGCTCCTGACGGAGACAGGGCAGGGGTTCGGTGCCCGGCTTCGCCAGACGCTCTCATTGATTCTCGGGAGTCCGGCGCTGGCCGCCGGACTCTCGATCACCCTCCTCTTTACCGTGCTGTCGTTACTCGCGCCGGTTATCGCACCGCACGATCCGATCGCGCAGAATCCGGACTACCGGCTGGCCCTGCCAAGTACCAGTGGGTACTGGTTGGGGGGCGACGGACTCGGCCGGGATGTGCTGAGCCGCTTGCTCTTCGCCGGACGCATCTCGCTCCGGATCGCGCTGGCGTCGATGGTGATCACCCTGGTCATCGGTGTACTGGTCGGGGCGTTCGCCGGCTTCTTCGGCGGCTGGATCGACCGGCTGCTGATGCGCTTCACCGATCTGGTCGATACCTTCCCGACCTTCTTCCTGCTGATCCTGATCGCGGCCACCTTCGGCGGCAGCGTCGGCATCCTGATCGTCATGATCGGCGTCACGTCATGGCCGACCAATGCGCGCGTTGTGCGCGCGCTGATGATCAGCCTGCGCGATCGTGACTACGTGGCGGCGTCGCGGGTGGCGGGAGCGCGCGACTCCGGGATCGTGCTCCGCCACCTGTTGCCGCAGCTGATCCCGGTGATGATCGCGAGCGCCACCATTCGCGTTTCCGGAAACATCATGACGGAGACAGGGCTGAGCTTCCTCGGCCTGGGGATCATGCCCCCGACGCCGAGCTGGGGAAACATGGTCGATGACGGCCGCGATTTCCTGATCCAGCAGTGGTGGCAGGTGGCGATACCGGGAGCAACGATCTTCATCGTCGTGCTCGGCTTCAACTTGCTCGGTGAAGGGTTGCGCGATCAGCTCGATCCGCAGAGCCGGAGGAAGCGGTAATGCGGTACTGGCTCGGCCGGGTGCTGGAATCGATTCCGGTGCTGATCGGCATCTCATTGATCACCTTCGCCATCTTCAGTCTCGCTCCCGGCGATCCGACGTCGATGCTGGTCGATCCGACGATGGTCAGCGACGAACAACGGGCGGCGATCAGCGAAAGCCTGGGCCTGAACGACCCGCTGCCGACGCAATACCTGCGGATGATGTCGGGTCTGGTCACCGGCGAGTTGACGTCGTTCCGCTCGAAGCGGCCGACCATCGACATCGTTCGGGACGCGCTACCCGTCACCGCGTTGATCGGCGGGCTCAGCCTGTTCGTCGGGCTGCTGGTGGGGGTGCCGCTGGGCACCATTGCCGCGCGCTACCCGCGCAGCTGGGCCGATCGTTTGATCTCGATGACGCTCACCGCCTCGATGGCGATTCCCAGCTATTTGGCCGGTCTGGCGCTGGTGCTGCTCTTCGCCAACAAATGGCGGATTTTCCCGGCGACGGGATTGGCACCGGTGGGGATGTCCGGCTTCGTCTGGCCCGATTCGATCCGCTACATCGTGCTGCCGGTCACCGTCGGCGCGATCGGCACCGCCGCCATCTTCGCGCGCTACCTGCGCGATTCCATGATTCGCACCCTGCAGGAGGACTACGTCCGCACCGCCCGCGCGAAGGGACTGCGCGAGCAGCGGGTGCTCGGCGGCCACGTGATGCGGAACGCGCTGATTCCGGTCCTCGGCCTCCTCAACGCCTTCATTCCCGGCATCATCGGCGGCTCGGTGCTCATCGAAACCCTCTTTGGTATCCCCGGCCTCGGCCGCGTGGCGATCAACGCCGCGATCACCAACGACTACCCGGTGGTGCTGACCTGCGTGATGGGAGTGGCGGCGCTCACCATCGCCACGAACCTGCTGGTCGATGCCCTCTACATCGTTATCGACCCCCGGATTCGCATCAAGTGAAAGGAAATTCAACGAAGTCATCGCATCTCCCGGCTTGCGGTGGGTGAGCGGGAAGGTGTCCGCCGGCATCGGGCGGCAAGGAAGTGGAGCAGAACGTGCCAACGCAAATCGATCACGTACTCATCGGCATTCGGGTGCTCGAAGACGGCATTCGCGACTATCAGGCGCTTGGCTTCAACGCGCACGCGGGCGGAACCCATCTGAGTGGCCGCAGCCGAAATGGCCTCGTGCCGTTTCAGGACGGCACCTACCTGGAGTTGATTTCGCCGGTCAATCCGGACGATCTCGACGAGCACTGGCAGAACCGGGTGGGGAAGGGGGACGGCCTCACCCAGTTTGCGGTCTCGTCGGACGATGTCGAGCAGGAGGCCGAGCATCTG
>JADLGF010000052.1 GCA_020849415.1 Thermomicrobiales bacterium | reverse complement strand
GATGTGCTGCGCGGCATCCTCGGCTACACCGATGAACCGCTCGTTTCCTCCGATCTCCGCCAGGATTCCCGCTCCTCCATTGTCGACGGACTCTCCACAATGGTGATCGGCGGTAATCTCGCCAAGATCATCGCCTGGTACGACAACGAGTGGGGCTACGCCTGCCGCATCGTCGATATGGCGGCGCTGATGGCTGAGGCCGGTTTCCCCGAGTAAATCCCACGGCAACATTCGGGCGGGCCGGTAACCGGCCCGCCCCAACAGCAGGAGCGGAGCGATGCTTCCACGCTCGATCGCCACGGCCGAAGTGTCGGGCAAGCGCGTCTTCGTGCGCGTCGATTTCAACGTGCCGCTCAAGGAGGGCGTCATCACCGATGACACCCGCATCCGGGCCGCCCTCCCGACAATAGAACTGCTTCGGGAACGCGGCGCGCGCGTGATTCTCGGTAGTCACCTCGGCCGGCCCAAGGGCGCCTGGAACGACAAGTACTCCCTGGCGCCGGTGGCGGTTCGGCTCGCCGAGCTGCTCGGCGCCAACGTGCAAACGGTCAACGCGGTCACCGGACCGGACGCCGAGTCGGCCGCCAACGCGCTGAACGACGGCGACGTGCTGCTGATCGAAAACCTTCGCTTCGACCCGCGCGAGGAGAAAAACGATCCGGAGTTCGCGGCCGAACTCGCCAGGCTGGCCGACCTCTACGTCAACGACGCATTCGGCGCCGCCCACCGGGCGCACGCATCGACCGCCGGCGTGGCGGCGCACCTTCCCGCGTTCGCCGGCCTGCTGATGCTGGGCGAGATCGAGGCGCTGAGCCGCGTTGTGTCCGCACCGGAGCGCCCGTTCGTCGCCATACTCGGCGGAGCCAAGGTCTCCGATAAGCTCGCGGTCATCGACAATCTGCTCTCCAGGGTCGACGCGCTGATCATCGGCGGCGGCATGGCGAACACGCTGCTGCTGGCGCAGGGCGTCGAGATCGGCAGCTCGCTGGCGGAAGCCGATCTGGCCGATCGCGCCAAAGGCATCCTGGCCGAGGCCGAGCGGCTCGGCGTGCGCCTGCTCCTGCCGATCGATGCCGTCATCTCCGATTCGATCGACAGCGTCGGCGCCATCGTATCGACCGGCCAGATCGGCGGGAATCAGGCGATCTTCGACATCGGGCCAGCCAGCGCCGCCGCCTTTGCGGACGTCATCGCCACGGCGAAAACGATCTTCTGGAACGGGCCGATGGGTGTATTCGAGCAGCCAGCCTTCGCGGAGGGCACCCGCGCCGTCGCAGCGGCGGTAGCGAACAGCCACGGCTTCAGCGTGGTCGGCGGCGGGGACTCCGTCGCCGCGATCGAGCAACTCGGTTTCGCCGATCGCATCGATCACATCTCGACCGGCGGCGGCGCTTCCCTCGAGTATATCGAGGGCCGCACGTTGCCTGGCATCGCCGCCATTCCGCCATTGTGAGGACTGGTGTGCGCCGGCCGCTGATCGCCGGCAACTGGAAGATGAACCTCGGCCGCTCCGAGGCGATCGCGCTCGCTACCAAGGTGGCGGCAGGAGTTCGCCGTGACGACGTCGATGTCGCTGTCTACCCGCCCGCCATCTGGGTCACTGACGCGGCCGATCACGTCGTCGGCTCGAACATCATCGTAGGTGCGCAGAACTGCTCGCCCCACGAACGGGGCGCCTACACCGGCGAGATCTCGGCCTGGCAAATCGCCGAAGTGGCGAGCAGCGTGCTGATCGGTCACTCGGAGCGCCGGCACAAGCTCGGCGAAACCGATAACGTTGTCCGGAGCAAGATCGACGCCGCCCTCGCCGCCGGAATCACGCCGGTCTTCTGCGTCGGGGAGACGCCGAATGTCCGCAACCGGACCGGCGAGTACGTCCCCTACGTGATGGAGCAGGTGCGCTCGTCCATGTCGGAACGCTCGTACGACGAGATCACGCGGATGGTCGTGGCCTACGAACCGGTCTGGGCGATCGGCACTGGCGTGGCCGCCACTCCGGCCGACGCGCAGGAAATGACCGCCGCCATCCGCCTCGCCATCGATGGCATCGCCCCCGGCGCCGGCGAGCGGGTGCGGATTCTCTACGGCGGATCGGTGACCCCCGCCAACGCCGCCGAACTACTGGCGCAACCCGATGTTGACGGCGCGCTGGTCGGGGGCGCCAGCCTGAACGCGGCCGACTTTCTGGCCATCGTCGAAGCGGCGCCAAGGCGCATTTGATGCCGCGCCCCCGGGTATGCTAGCCTCTTGAGTCGCCAATGCGGCGAGCAGGCACGAATCGGAGTCGATGATCGATGGATACCGCAATCAATATCGCCATGATCGTGATCTCGGTCGTGCTGATTCTCGTGATCCTCATGCAATCAGGGAACTCGTCCTTCACCGGTGACACCTCCTCGATTCACCGCACCCGCCGCGGGGTCGAGCGCACCCTGTTCAATCTCACCATCGGCGTTGGCGCCGTTTTCGTCGTCATGGCCATCATTTCGTCATTCAACTAATCGCAGTCAACGGCGATACCAACGCGGGTCCCTCGGGGCCCGCTTTTTGTTGGTGCTGGTATCGATCGTTCGCGCCGAACGGCTAGAATGATCGGAACTGAAGGCTAGAGCGGTTGCCCAAGGGGTTGTCTCGCACTCAACTCACCCAACTGTCACCCAGAGCGAAGCGAAGGGTCTCCCGCGAAGCAGCTCTTCGCATGGACACAGGTCGATCATGCAAAGCCGCTTCGCGAAAGATTCTTCGCTCCGCTCTGAATGACGGGGCCTGTTGGCTGAGTGGGCAATCTCATCGGAAACCGCTCCGGGCCCGAGCGACGATCGTCAACGAACGAGGAAGCAGGCGTGAGTATTCTCAAGGGAACCCGGATTGCGCTCGGCGTTTCGGGCGGCATCGCCGCCTACAAGGCCGCCGATCTCGCCAGCAAACTCGTTCAGGCCGGCGCCACGGTCGATGTCATCCTGACCAAGCACGCCACCGAATTCATCCAGCCACTCACCTTTCAGGCGATCACCAAGCAACCGGTCCACACCGGCGTCTTCGAGGGCTGGCGGGAAGACTGGTTCGGACACATTTCCCTGGCGCACGCCTCACAGGCGCTGCTGATCGCCCCGGCCACCGCCAACACCATCGCCAAGCTCGCCACCGGCCTCGCCGATGACATGCTCAGCTCGGTCGCGCTCGCGTCCACCGCGCCGCTGATCATCGCGCCCGCCATGGAACACCAGATGTGGCGACACCCCGCCACCCAGGCGAACCTCGCCACCCTCCGTGGTCGGGGCGCGACGATCGTCGGACCCGAAACCGGCCGGCTCGCCTCCGGTGAATTCGGCGACGGTCGCCTCGTGCAGCCCGAGTTCATCCTCGGCGCGCTGCGGCAGGTGCTGGGACGCAACGGCGCGCTCGCCGGACG
>JADLGF010000051.1 GCA_020849415.1 Thermomicrobiales bacterium | reverse complement strand
GAACGCGCACGCACGCGCTCATCGGTGAATTTCCGCACCCAACCGAGCCTGGATTCCTCGGTGCGTCAGGTGATCGGCGCCAACAAGGTCATCATCATCACCGGCAGCGCCAGCAACGGCTTCTATCCGATCGAGTACGACGGCCGCAGCGGCTGGATTTCGGTCGACTTCGTCAAGGTCGGCGGCTCCACCGGCAATCCTGACACCGGCTCCGATCCCGATCCGATACCGAGCGCGGACTACGACATCATCTGGCCCGTTTCAGGCGGCACCTGGCAGATTTCGCAGGGGTACAACGGATCGAGCCACTACACCAGCGGTCTTTGGGCCTACCATTACTCGCTCGATCTTGTGAACACCTCCGGCGCGACCGCCGGCGCCACGATCTACAGTCCGGTCAATGGCACAGTGCGCTGGACCGAAGCGGCCAGTGGCGGCATCTCGATCGACATGGGGAACGGCTACGCCGTCGCCATGTTCCACATCACGCTCAATCCGGGCATCACCGATGGCGCCACCCTCACCCAGGGTCAGGCGATCGGCCACATCTCGGGACCGGGCGAAAACGGCAACATGGGCTTCGATCATCTCCATTTCACCGTCTGGCAGACCACCGACGGCGGCAACTGGAACCGCACGGCGGTGCCGTTCACCGGGCGCAACGCAATCAGTGGTGTCGATCTTGCCGATATCGGCGGCGGCAACCAGTGGTACGGCACGGTCGTCTACCCCTGATCCTTCCCGCCAAACGTCCCGGTCACTCCGCGTGGAGTGTCCGGGACGTCCGTTTTCCCACGCAGCACGTACAATGGATCCTGTCAGCCAAGCGCTCCGCCAGTTCACGGGTCAGGGTCTATGGAATCAGCGTCCACGGAACCGGTTGGGATCGATTCAGAGTGGAATCCGGACGCGTTTTCGGATCGTGACTGGCTGCTCGTCGCCGCGGATCGCTTGCTCGCGGTGACCCGCTCGGTCGCCGAGGCGGCCAGCTTCGCCGAACTGCTCCGTGCTTCGGCCGAAGTCTGCCTCGGTATCGGCGGCGCGGAAGCCGCCGGCATTTACCTGCTCCACCCGAATCGACGCACCTTCACGGTCGGCTGGGAAGCAACCGATCCCGCCTGGCCCGATGTCCGGCCGGCCGGCTCGGTCCTGCAACTGCGCGACTGGTACGGCATGGTCCGGGCGCTGGAACTGGGCCGCCCGGTCGCCTGGCAGATCAGTGACCCGATCCTTTCGGAGTTCGAGGTCCGGCACTACACGGCGGAGTCGGTCGGCTCCGGGATTGACGTTCCGCTGATCTGCCGCGGCGAAACGCTCGGGTTCCTGAAACTCTTCCGCCGGGATGACCTGCCCTGGAGTTCGCGCGACGTCACGATCGCGGCCATGATCGGCGCCTCGATCGCCCTCGCGCTCAGCAGCGAGCGCCTGCTGGAGCAGGCGCTGCAACAATCAGTCGATCAGCGCGCGCTGGCGGATCTGGCGCAAGCCGCGATCACTCCGCGCGAGCCGCGCGACTTGCTGCAGCGGGTCGCCGAGCAAATCCGGATGCTCCTCCCCTTCCCCTGCGTCGATATCGAGCTCTGGTCAACCGAACTCGACCGGGCCGAGATTGTCGCCCACGCCGCCATCGATGGCTGGCCCGGCCCCACCAACGGCGTCGTGTTCTACCGCCTGAGCGGCTGGCCGACCGATCTGCGCCTGCTGCGGGAACTGGCGCCATTCACGCACGATGTCGAGGATGAGCTTCCGGAAATCGAACGGCGTTATTTCGAACTCCGGCATCTGCTGCAGTTGCACTACATCCCGCTCATCTACGGCGAACGCTGCCTCGGCGCAATCGTCATTCACGCTGACCAGCGCATCGAGCTCGATGACCGGCTGACCAACCTGTTCAACGAAGTCGCCGCGATTACCACCCTCGCGGCGCACGCGGCGCGCTCGATTCGTGACACCGACCGGGAGCGCCGCACCCAGGCGTGGCAGCTGCGCGTCAACCGGATGCTGCTCAACGAAACCCCACTCGGCACGGTGCTCGAAGAGACACTCGCCTCGTTCGTCGACATGACCGGCGTCGGACTCGCCATCATCGATGTCGTCGAGCCAGGCACCGACACCGCGATCGACCGGCGGATAGCCCGAAACCTCGTTTCTCCGAGAATCGATACCCTCGATATCGATCCGAATACGTGGCCGATCACCAACGAAGCTTTGGCCACGCGACAACTGACCGTCCGGAGAATCGCTGACGATTCCGTCGATCCGGCCATCGTCCAGCCGCTGACCGATCTCGATCTCGAAACGGTGATCGTCGCGCCGTTGATTCACGATGGTCGGAACTGCGGCACCATCGCGCTGCTCTACCGGTCCGGCTTCGCCGCCAGCGAGGACGAACTCGATTTCGTGCGCCAGATGGCGCGTCAGGCCGCGCTGGTGACATCCAGCCATCAGCTTCGCATCGAGCAGGACTACCTGGCGAAACGTTCCGCCATCATGTGGCGACTCAGCCAGGCGGCGATCTCGACCGGCGATCCGAACGCGCTGCTGCACGAGGTCGCCCGGGCCGCGCTCGATGTCGATCAAGTCGGCGGGTGCGAAATCGAACGGTACGATCCCGCCACCGGCATCATTCACAACGTCACGATCGCATTCGCCGGCGAGTGGTCGTATCCGTACGATGCGCTACGCACCCACCGCATCGATGAACTGCCCATGTTCCATCGCGCCATCGAAGGCCGGACTGTGACATCATTCCTGCTCTCCGACCCGCGGATTTCACAATCCGAGCGCGATGCGTTCCAGGATTACGGCATCAACAGCGTGCTCGTGATCCCGCTGGCAATCGGGCCCGAAACGATTGGCGTGCTCTCGCTGATGCGGTGTGAGCCGATCCCGTTCTCGCGGCGGGCGGTGGAACTGGCGAACGAACTCGCCACGCACGCCTCGTTGGCGCTCGGACGGGTGCAGCTCTTCGAGGCGCTCCGGATGCGGGCCGATTCCGACGGCGTCACCGGTCTCGCCAATCACCGCGCCATCCTGGAGCGCATCGACGCCGAACTCGAACGAACCGCCACCACCGGCGGCTGCCTGTCGCTGATGTTGATCGACCTCGACAGTTTCAAGCAGTTGAACGATGCGCGCGGCCACCTGACCGGCGATCGTTACCTCCGCGAAGTCGCTCAATTGATCGAGCAGACAATCAGCGATCGGGGTCAGGCCGCCCGCTACGGGGGGGACGAGTTCCTGGTGCTCCTGCCCGATTGTCCGGTAGGAGAATGCGCCGAACTCGCCGAACTCCTGCTGCGCCGGAGTCGTGAGGTGCCGATCGAACTCGATGGCGTGCGCGTCGATCTCGGCTTCTCCGTCGGCCTGGCCACCGCCCCGCTCCACGGGATGACCCGGGACGAACTGATCGAGCACGCCGATCGCTCGATGTACGACGCCAAACAAAGCGGCGGCGGCCGCATCGGGTTCCTGGGATAGATTGTCGGCGTCAGGGCGCTGGCTACGCCTATGGTTCAAAACCATAGGCTAAATGAGACGGAAACCCCTCCGGGGTTAAGGCTACGCGCCATCTATCTCAGTGCCGGAGGCACTTTCGTCTCATTTAGCCTTGGGTTCTAACCCAAGGGCCAAACGCATCTTCCCGATTGTCAACCCAAAAATGACGCCAGGCGGTCGAGGCCGACGTTGCCGCCGCTGAGCAGGCAGACAACCTTGCTGCCGGCGGGAATGCCGGTTTTGCCGGTGGCAAGGGCGGCGAATGCAGCCACGCCCGAAGGTTCGGGCATCAGCTTGGTCCGGCTCATCACCGGCCCGATCGCCGCCGCGATCTCATCGTCGGTCACGATCACCACCCGATCGACACAGGCCGCAATGATCTCCTGCGTGATCTCACCGGCGAAGGGCGCCGCCAGCCCGTCCGCAATTGTTTCCACCTTGTCCAGCCGCTCCACCCGACCGCTGGCGAGACTCTTCGAAACGACGGCGGCGCCGGTCGGTTCAACCCCGACGATCGTCACGTCCGGCTTGAGCGTCTTCACCGCCAGGGCAATCCCGGCGATCAGTCCACCTCCGCCGATCGGCACCACGATCGCGTCAACATCGGGGGCATCCTCGAGAATCTCGAGCCCGACCACGCCCTGCCCCGCCACAACCGCCACATCATCGAACGGTGAGAGAAAGACCAGCCCTTCCTCCGCGATCGCCCGCTTCATCAACTCGGATGCCTCGGCGATCGTCTCACCGAAGACAATCTCGGCGCCGAAGCCGCGGATCGCATCGACCTTCGCCGGCACCGCGTTCTTCGCCATGTAGACGCGGCACTTCGCTCCGACCGTCGAGGCGGCGAAGGCGAGCCCCGCACCGTGATTGCCCGCCGAGAAGGTGGTCACGCCCCGCGCCCGCTCCTCCTCGGTCAGTTGCATGATCGCGTTCAGCGCGCCCCGCGCTTTGAACGAACCAGTCAGTTGCAGGTTCTCTGCCTTGAAGGCCACGTCGAACCCGGTCTCGGCGCTCAACGCCGGACTTGGAATCAGCGGCGTCCGTCGCAAACTCGGCATGATCCGTTCCCGTGCCGCCCGGATATCGTCGATCGTCACCGGCAGGTGAGCGATCGCAGTGCGGGTATCGGTGGCGGGTTCGCTCGAGGTTGCGGACATGGCGGGCTGCTCCACGGGGTAAAACCGACGACAATTCGATGAGTATAGCCACTTCGACCGACGGGAATGGAGGCGCGTCATCAACCCTGAACCGATCCGGCAGCGCCGCATCGACAAGCTCCCCTTCTCCGCCGAGTCGCTGCCGTCAGTGGCCGCGCTGCTCGGGGCCGAACTCAGCCTCGCGCCCTTCCGCTTGCCAGACGGCGACGTTTGGCGGATGGCGGTACCCGGCTTCGACGGCCAGACTGCCGTCACCCTCTCGCTCTGGCCGTCGATCCGCCGCGTTGATGCCTCATCCCAGGCACTGACCGTGGTAATGACGAGCATCACCGGCGTGGAACTGGTCGAGGGCGTCGAGGTCCTCTTCCGGCGCGACGGCGGGTACCTGATCGTACCGATCGGCGGCAAGGTGATCGTTCGAAGCTGATCAGCGCGATCCTCCGGCCGGTGGTAGCCTTTGACCGACGGCCAGTTCCGCGGCCGATCTCGGGACTCTTCCCCAGGTTGAAAAGAGGGATCAGGTGAACAATTCAGGTCTTTTTGGTCGGATGGCGAGCCGGCGTCGTTTGCTTGTGACCGGAGGCGGCGCTGCGCTCGCGTTCGGAGCGGGCATGACATTGCCGGGTTTCGCGCCGGCGATTGTCCGGGGCGCCGAGCCGATTCCCGGCGGCACGCTCAAAGTCGGCGTGCAGGGTGATCCGGTCGGCCTCGATCCGCACCTCTCGATTCTCGATGCCGCCGATATCGTGCTTGAATTCATCTACGAGGGTCTCGTCACCCTAGGCCCGGCGCTCGAGCCCCGACCCGGTGTCGCGGCGGAGTGGACGATTTCGGAGGACGGGCTCGTTTACACCTTCACGCTGCAACCCGGCCTGATCTTCCACAACGGCCGCGCGGTCACCTCCGACGATGTCCGCTACAGTCTCGAACGGGTCCAGAACCCGGAGACCGGCTCGCCCGATATCTCTCACACCGCCAACATCGCCGCGATCGCCACACCGGACGAAGCGACGGTTGAGATCACCCTCAGCGCCCCCGACGCCTCGTTCCTGACCCGCGTTTCCCGCACCGGACTCGGCGTGGTGCCTCGCGAGACCATCGAGGCGAATGGCGACCTGCAGCTCGTCACCGATGGCACCGGACCCTTCATCCTCGAGGAGTACCTGCCGAACACCCACCTCATCTTCCGCCGGAACGAGGCCTACTGGGAAACCGGTTACCCGCTGGTCGATCGGCTCGAACTGCTGATCATCCCGAACGACACTACCCGCACGACCGCGTTGGTGACCAGCACCGTCGATCTCATCGAGCAGGCGCCGCACAAGGACATCGAGTCGATCGAAGGGAACGACGACCTCAAACTTGCCGGTGGCCTGACCACCAACCTCCGCTGGCTCGTGTTCAACCTGCAACGCGAGCCGTTCGGCGAGCTCGCCGTCCGGCAGGCGATCGCCCAGGGTCTCGTACGGCAGTCGATCATCGATGCCGCCGTCTTCGGGTTCGGTGAGCCGCTGCTCGGCCTCTATCCGGCCGAATTCTGGTTTGGTTTCCCGGGCGACGCCCCGGCCGGCGATCCGGAGGCCGCCGCGGCGGCGATCGCGGAGATCGGCCTGCCAGAAGATCTGCAACTGAAGCTCCTCACCTTCGCCGATTACGATTTCCTCGCCAATAGCTCGGTGGTGGTCCAGGAGCAACTCCGGCAGATCGGCGTCGAAACCGAAATCGATCCGCAGGAGACCGCCACCTACATCGACAACCTCTTCAGCGGCAATTTCGATCTCGCCGTTATGGGCGCCAGCGGCTACACCGATCCGAGCGAGTTCCTGACCTCGATGCTCGGTACGGGCGAATTCACCAATCCGGGCCAGTACAGCAACCCGGAGCTCGATGATCTGCTCGCCCAGGGCATTGCCGTCCAGGATCCGGCCGAGCGCGCCCCGATCTACCAGGCGGCGCAGCAGATCGTCATCGACGACGCTCCGGTGATCCCGCTCTTCACCTCTCAGACATTCGAAGGCCTGCGCGCCGATATCGAGGGCTTTCAGCACTGGCTAACCGGCCGCCTCACCGGCATCCGGTACACCTGGTTGAATCGCCAATAAGCACAAGAAAGCGGCGCCCGGTTTCTCGGGCGCCGCTTTTTCTTGGCGGAACTTGAGCGATATTTCCTATGGTTCAAAACCATAGGCTAAGTCAGCCGAAACCCCTTCGGGGTTGGGGTGGTTACGGTCCACCAATAGTGCCGGAGGCACTTCCTCTACCAGCCTCGGGTTTCAACCTAAGGACCGCCAAAGGCTCGCATCACCGACCGGAAATCAACTCCTCGGAGAACCAGTACCGGTCCATCAGCGAGGCGTGTTCGCCAGCGCTCATCAGGCGCGGCTGGTGGAAATCGACGATCTCCACCCCCTTGGGACGCACGCCCACCACTTTCCGGTCCCGCAGTACGATCTCCAGGATCGTGCCGGTGCGCACCTCGTTGCTGAACATCTGGTCGAAGACGAAGTTGCCGACCGAGTAGACGATCGGCTTGTCGCCGTAGTACTCCATCCCCTGGATGACGTGCGGATGGTTGGTCACCACCATCGTCGCCCCGGCGTCGCAAGCAGCGTGCGCGCCGGTCAGCGCCCAGGCTGGCGGCGCTGGTACGTACTCGACCCCCATGTGGAAGTAGGGAATTACCACGTCGTATTCGCCGGAGAGATCCTTCATGTCGCCGGTGAAGTAATCGGTGACGTACGGATTGGTGCCGGCCCGGTCCATCGTCGCGCCCACGTTGCCGCTCAACACCCCGAGCCACTCTTCATCGTTAGCGGTGACACCATCGATGCCGGTGACCGCGATCCGCATCCCCTTGGCCTCGATGACGTGGGGCGCGCTGGCGTGTACCAGATCATCGCCACCACCGAAATACGGAATGCCGTAGTTGTCGAGTTCGGTCCGGGTATCGTTGAACGCGTTCAGGCCCCAGCCGTCCGCGTTCCAGGCGCTGTGGTTGTTGGCGAGACTGACCGCGCTGATCCCCGCGAAAACCAGCCCCTCCAGGAACTCGGGCTCCGCGACGAACGAGAAGGTGTGTGCATCGATCGGCGGCGAGATGTTCCGCGAAACATTCCCTTCCAGGTTCGCGATTACCGCATCGTAGCTCTTCAGTTCAGCCGCGATCTTGCGGAACGGCCGGCTCCAGTCGCCGTAGTAGCGCGCCTTAGCCGAAACATTGCGGCCCGGGACGATGTCACCAACGAACGCGATCCGCGCCACGCCGTCCTGATGCCGGAGCGGATCGAACCCGCTCACCGCCAGCACGTTGACGCGGAAATCGACCTTGCTCACCGCCACCATGCCGAATGCGCCGGGGTTCGCGAAGAGATGTGCCGCCAGATCGCCGTATGAGGCGAACGTCCTGGCTGGCGACATTCCGGCCGGCACGTTGCCTTCGATCGCCACCGGCTCGACCGCGAGCGAGACCGGCGCCCCGACCGCGCTCCAATCGGCCGTCTGACCGCCGAGCAGCCCCGGAATGTCGTTCTCGCCGATGCCGAACAGCGGCAGCCGGGGCGAGGTCACCAACGCCTGACCCTCGGGCAAATTCGCCGCCTGCCAGCGCTGATACCGCGGTGAAATCGGTACTCCCGGCGCCACCTCCCCTCGTCGGGGCAGCGCAACACCGGTGCCGATGGCCGCCGCGCCGCCGATCAGCGCCCGACGGTGGAGTCGCGACGTGGCCTTGCCCGGGCCGCTCTCATCTTCAGGATTCGTCATGATTCGATCACTCAATCTGGCCGGCCTTCCGGCCCGAGTATCGTGTTGAAATACGCAAGAATGGCCCGAACATAGGCGTCGATGATCACCTGCCGGCCCTCATCCGTCGCCAGAATCCGCGCGTCGTGCTCGCTGGAGATGAACAGCACCTCGGCGATCATCCCCGGCATCTGACTGGCGATGATCGCCCCCGGCTGAGCCGGGCCGGTGATCACGTAGCTGTCGAAAAGATCCTGGTGACTGCCGGCATCGACCGTCGAATCGTCGCGTACGCCTCGTTCGGTGACATTGTACCCGGCGTCCGCGTAGCCCCTGAGCAACTCGTCGTAAATCAGCGAGGCGATCAGCTTGTTGAGCCCTACGAATGGCCGCGACGCCGAGTACCAGGTTTCGACCCCGGAGATTTCCGGGTCCGGGTAACCGTTGATGTGCAGCGACACCAGCAAATCGGCGCCGGCATCGTTACAAACGTTGATCCGGGCCTGAAGCTCGTCACGCGCCTCGGCGCTCTCCGCCTCCCGGCCCGATTGATTCGAGCGCGTCTTGCCATCGTTATTGACATCGCTGCCATCGGCGTTGACATCGACATCGTCGGTCCGGGTCAGCACCACCTCGAAGCCGTACGCTTCGAGCCGCTCGGCGACCGCCAGCGCAATTTCCAGATTGAGCGGGGCTTCCTGCATTGCCGGAGCGGCATCTGTATCCGATCGCTCGTACCCACGGTCACTGCCGCCGTGACCCGGATCGAGGCAGACGATCACGCCCGAGAACCGTGGGTCGGGTGTCGGTTCCGGAGTCGGGGTTGGCTCGGGCGTCTGCGTCGCGGTCGGTTCGGGCGTGGGCGTATCGACCGGCGGGGTCGGGGTGTCGACGACCATCGCCACCTCTGACGTCGCGCTCGCAGGCGCGACCGGTGTTTCGGACCCGCCGCCGTCCCGGCCCCGCAGCAGGCCGATGTTGCCGGCGATGATGATCACCACCAGAATCAGCGCCACTCCGCCCCAACGGGGCCAGTGCCGTTTTGGCGGTGGAGTCGGCGCCGGCGGCTGACCGAAATACTCGGGCGGAAGCTCCCGGTTCTGCCGGGCGCGTTGCCGCAGTTCGGCCCGTTCATCAGGACGCAGCCGCCGGCCCGGGCGTGGCGGCGGCGGAGTGCCCGGCGGGAGATCGTCGTCGTGGCCGCGTTCCCACTGACCGGGCTCGAGTGGCCGGGAAACGAAGTCCTCGTCACCCAGCCGGCTCAGATCCCAGGGGTCGCGTGGATCCCGATCACTCATGGGGTGTCAACCCGGCCGGCGGCCACTCCGCTCTCCTGATCACGCCTTCAGCCACGTTTGCGCCGCCACTCCCGAATCTCGGCTCATGGCGGGATCAGCATAGCGCAGGCCTATCCTCACCTCACGAATACCAGAGCGATCCGCAACGGCATGCCGAATCAGGCGGCCGCGGAAGGATCGTTGCGGGAATCTGATTCTATACTCCCCTGAAGGAGGAGCGGCAATGCAGCCAGAACGAGAGCAACTGGGATTCGCCACCGATTCGGGTCAGGGCGCCCGTACGGCCGGCAAGCGTGAAGTAGATCTTTACATTCGTACCTACACCACCCTGCTCCAGAGTTCCGGCGTCGTCGCCGTTTCCAGTCTCGAACCGGCGCACATCGGTGTCGCCTCCGCGCTCCACGCCGGAGCGACCGAGGCCGCGCCCGACATGAGCGCCTTCATCTACTCGACCCAACGACTGCCCGCCTGCATCGTCGATGTTCGCCACATCATCCTCGGGCAGGACGCCGGCGCCTTCTCCCACGCCGGCTACGGCGATCTGGCCGGCTGGCAACTCCAGAGCGCGCCCGGCCGCCGACGTCAGTGGAACTACGACGGCGAGGAAACGCTGGCCGCGACGATCGCCTCGACCTCCGATCTCGACGATCTGGTGCCGACCCTTGTCGCCTATCAAATCGAATGGAACAAGATGCACCGCCTCGTTCAGGCGGATGAAGCGCTCGCCGAGTTGATCGCCAGGGTGGTCGATCCCGAGAACCCCGAGCCGGGGAATGCCGATGAGATCGACGCCATCGGCGAGGGCCTGCTGCTCAGCCCGGCCGACTGGACCCGGCTGCGTTCCGTATGGGGCGTCAACTGGCGCGCCGTGCTGGCGCGGATCGCCACCGATCGCAAGCGGTACACCCTGCGTATGCTCGGCGGCGCCTACACCCGCTACAACCGCGCGGCCCGGGTCCTCTGGCAACCGGTGCTTGACCTGCTGCGCGAACGGGGCCTGGAACACCGTCCGATCTATTTCGTCTCCTCGAACGGTCACAGCCACATTAACGTTCTCTCCGGCGTCGCGATGCGGCGCAAGGAGAAATTCCGCGCCTTCATCGAGGAGAGCCGTCACCCCGAACTGCTGCCGGAAATGCTCGCCATTGAATCGGGCACCAGCCGGTCAAGTTGGGAGAACCTGCTCTATTACGCGGCTCGCCCCTACTTCGAGCGACCCTCCGCCGCCGGCGAGTGGGAAGAGCGCATCGCCGAGGAAGAGGCGATCGGCATCACGAATGTCGAAGCGAAAGGCGGCATCGATGTCGGAGTGCAGATCATCGAGGTCGATCGGCTCGATCCCGCCTCGTTCGATCGCCGCCTGTGCGATCGCGACGCCGGCGAAATCGTCGATCCCGCCTCCAGCAACGCGGTGATCGTCAACATCAATTACCCGCTCGGGCTGGCGGCTTACCACATCCTGTCGCAGATCTCGATGTCGGTCGATCACCTCGAGGGCATCTACATCCTCGGCAAGGCCGCCACCCTCAACGCCCGGATCGGTGATGTCATGCTCGCCAACAGCGTCTACGACGAGCACTCCGGCAACACGTACTGGTTCAACAATTGCTTCACCTACGAGTCGCTCGAACCGTATCTGGTCTTCGGGGCGGCGCTGGACAACCAGAAAGCGGTTACGGTGCGCGGCACCTACCTGCAGAACGAGGGGTATCTCGATTTCTACTACCGGGAGAATTACACGGTGGTTGAAATGGAAGCGGGACCTTACCTGAACGCCATCTACGAAACACGGTTCCTGAATCGCTATCCGGAAGGAGAGGCGATCAATCTCTCGCAGGGCGGCGGCGAATCGATTGATGTCGGCATCATCCACTACGCCTCGGACACGCCCTACACCCGCGCCCAAACGCTCGGCGCGCGCGGCCTCTCCTTCTATGGCATGGATTCGACCTACGCCTCCACCATCGCCATCCTGCGCCGCATCTTCACCAAGTCCGGCGTCCTGAAACTGCCAGACTAGCCAGTGCCGATGACGAACGCCTCGGCGACCGGCGCATAGACGCTGACGAAGGTGTCCTCGCTCTGGAGTTCGCCATCCTGGATCACCCGGCGCACCAGCGTCGCGGTGATGCCCGGCTGGGCTTGCTGCGTCTGCCGGCGTTCACCGGTCGGGACCGTATCGCTGGTCCGCTCCAACGGTGGCGGCGGATCGGTGGGATCGCTGAACTCGACGTTGGCGAGTTCCACCTGATAGCCGGTCTTCGGACCGTAGAGACTGGCCCGCACCACCTGATCCTGCGTCGTCATCTGCAGCAGTATCCAGGAAT
>JADLGF010000050.1 GCA_020849415.1 Thermomicrobiales bacterium | reverse complement strand
CTGTTGGCGTTCTGGAGATTGGCGGCGTGCCGGGAGATCACCGGCGTCAGCGGCCTCTGCGCGTAGGCGGCGATGCCGGCGACGA
Organism: Thermomicrobiales bacterium; assembly: GCA_020849415.1. Taxonomy (GTDB): domain Bacteria; phylum Chloroflexota; class Chloroflexia; order Thermomicrobiales; family UBA6265; genus JADLGF01. The sequence continues at coordinate 2,546 of JADLGF010000050.1, read as the reverse complement.
AGAGCGGCGCCAGATTGCCATTGCTGACGCCGAAGGCGAATTGCGTGGCGATCGCGCCGCGCAGCTGGTTGACGGCATCGACGATGGTGCGGCCGGTGAGAACCGGACCATCGACCACGATCGTGCCGGTTGCGGGATCGAAGGCAGCAGCCGCGCCGGTTTCGGAGCGAGCCACGATCCGGATATCGACCCGCTCCGGCTCATAAGCCAAAACGAGGCGAAGCTCGCGGATGGCGGCGTCGATCTCTTCACCGAAGTTGGCGAGGAAGAGATCGGGAGCGAGATCGGGCAATTCCGGGAGGTCGGGCGCGAAGGTGAGGGTGGCGGATTCGGTCGAGCGGCTCGCGCCGGCGTCCGTTGCTGTCTGCGCCCGGGCCAATGCCTGGGTGGGATTCCCGAGGGCAACGACGATCAGGACGACCGCCATCAGGCGGTAACCGATGCCCGAAACGCGTGAACGATTCGCCCGTCGCCACCGTGCCATTGCTGTTCCCATCGCGCCTGATCGCAGCGGTACCGTCGGCATACGATGCGCGAACGAATCACGTCGGCAACGATCTCTCTGGCGCGTTGCGGCAGTGTACTCCAGTCACCGTTGCCGCCACGCCCGCGACCCGGCATCCGACTACACTTCCGCCATGGCGCCGCAAGCACTCGATGCCGATTTCGGCATCTACGTCCACATTCCGTTCTGCCAGCACATCTGCCCATACTGCGACTTCACCACCTACGCCGGGGAGGAATCGCTGATCCCGCGCTACGTGGCCGCACTGACGCGCGCCGTCGAGCGGGAAGGGGAGCGGCTGGGGCACCGGCGGGTTGCGACGGTCTTCTTCGGCGGCGGTACGCCGTCACTGCTCGATCCGGAGCAGATCGCCGGCGTCATGGAGGCGATCGCACGCTCGTTCGATCTCGCAGCGGACGCCGAGATCACCCTCGAAGCGAACCCGAACAGCGCCGATCAGGCCCGGTTCGCCGGTTACCGCGCCGCCGGGGTCAACCGGCTCAGCATCGGCGTGCAGACGACGAACCGGCGGGGATTGCGCACCCTCGGCCGCAATCACGAAGCGGCTGACGCTCAGGCGGCGCTGATCGCGGCCCGCCGGGCCGGATTCGACAACATCAGTCTCGATCTCATCTTCGGCTGGCCGGGTCAGACGCGCGAAGGGTGGGCGGCCGATCTCGACACCGTGCTCGGTTGGGAGGGCGGTCCCGATCACCTCTCGCTCTACAGCCTGATCATCGAGCCGGGTACTCCCATGGCGGACGCCGTCACCCGTGGAATCCTTCACCCGGCCGAGGACGATCTTTCGGCCGATCTCTACGAAGATGCCATCGCCCGGCTGACCGGCGCCGGCTGGCTCCACTACGAAATTGCCAACTTTACGCGCACCCCCGGACTCCACTCGCGGCACAACACGATCTACTGGCGCAACGGCGAGTACCTCGGACTCGGCGCCGGCGCGCATGGCCGCATCGGGCGAGAACGGCTGATCAATCACCTCCATCCGCGCGCCTGGAGCGACGCCATCGAACGGGGCGAGCGGGGTGTTTCCAACTCGGAGACACTGACTCCCGCCATGGAAGAGGGCGAATCGATGATGATCGGCCTGCGCCTGCTGCGGGAAGGGATCGGCGAGCCGGAGTTCCTCGCCCGGCACGGGCGGACGCTCGACGACGCGTTCGGCGATACGATCGCGAACCTGATCGAAATCGGCGTGGTCGAGCGTGACGGTGGCCGGATTCGCCTTACGGAACGCGGCATGATGGTCGCGAATGACGTCGCAGAGCGGTTCATCGCCGACCCGGAAGCGGGATAGAATCACACGGCGTATCCGGCGCGCGGCAACCGCTTCGAGGGCGATTCGGCTTGGACAATCAACTCCGTCTGCACCGTTATCTGGATGCCGTTCAGGCGACCGATGCGCTGATCGAATCAGCCTACGCGCCGGGTGACAGTTCCTTAGCGGCTGTCGAGGCGCGGGCGCGGCACCGGATGGCGCGGGTGCGCGCGCTCCTTGCCGATCTCGGCGATCCCTTCGCCGGGATTCCGCTCGTGCACATCGGCGGCACCTCGGGCAAGGGCTCCACCAGTACTTTCCTCCACTCGATCCTGCACAGTGCCGGACTGCGTTCCGGGCTCCACACCTCACCCTACCTGCAAGTCGCCACCGAAAAGCTGCAACTCGGCAGCCGGCTCGTCGATCCCGATCATTTCGCCGATCTGGTTGACGAGGTGCTGGCGGCGGCGACTGCCTGGAGCGCCCGCAACGGCGGACGCCTGACCTACGGCGAAATCTGGATGGGGTTAATCGGCGGTTTCTTCCGCGATCACAACGTCAAGATCGGGGTGATCGAGGTCGGGGCCGGTGGCCGGTTCGATCTGACCAACGTGATCACGCCGGTGCTCTCGGTGATTACCGAGGTCGGGCTCGATCACATCCAGACCCTGGGCGACACCATCGAGCAGATTGCCTGGCACAAGGCCGGCATCATCAAGGCGGGAGCGCCGGTGGTAACCGCCGTCACCGATCCGGCGGCGCTGG
>JADLGF010000049.1 GCA_020849415.1 Thermomicrobiales bacterium | reverse complement strand
TCCAGCACCCGCGCCAGCACGCTCATGCGCTGGTTGAGTTCGCGGCAGAGATCGGCCAGATCATCGAGATCGGAACTCCCCCAGAGCCGGTGCGCGGGCGGATCGTTCGGGATCAGCACGTAGGGAATCCAGCCGTAGGGGTTGGGATCGTCGCGCACCGGCTGCCCGGCCAGCGACACCCGCCAGCGCCGGTCGCTCCACTCTTCGCGCGCCTCGATCCGGTCGCCGTTCCGCCCGCCGGGATCGACCCCGAACAGCTCGATCGCCTGCTCCCGATCGAGGGTGTAGCGCTGCTCGATCCGGAGCAGCCGGCGCGGATCGTCCGGCGCGGTGATCGCCCGCAACGATCCGGGGTGGACCGCCGCGACCGACGGCGAATTGGTCGCTGGGTTCCAGGTGATCTTGATCGCGGCGTCGCCGAGCGTGGCCGATTCGATCGCCAGATCGAGTTCCAGCTGCCCCGGTTCGAGCGCATCGAGCAGCCCGTTCAGCAACCGCTCGGCGTGCGCCGCGGTGGCGGAATCGTCACCCGGCCCCGGTTCGGTGCTGAAGCGGACCGGCTCGGGAAAGATGTAACTCGCCGTCTTGCGAATCAGCGCCCGCGCGTAGTTGAAGGTCAGTCGCGTTTCCCCGCGCCGGGGCCGTCCGAGCCACTGCTCCCCGCCCGCAAAGGCGGCGTACTCCGCGTACCCCGCAATCCGCGCCCGATCCTCCGCCGGCCAATCCCCCGGCGCCAAACCGTTCCACATAAAGGCATCCTCCCTATCTCCACAAACAACAAGAAACCCCCGGAACTCCGGGGGTTTCTCAACCTCGAATATCTACAGTGGCTTCCGATGAGGTTATCTTCCTTCGCCACAGACCGTCATTCAGAGCGGAGCGAAGAATCTCTCGCGAAGCGGCCTTGCAATACCGACCTGTGACCATGCAGAGGGCCGCTTCGCGGAAGACCCTTCGCTTCGCTCTGGGTGACGGTTGAGTGAGTTGAGATGCGCGACAACCTCTTGGGTCACTCCATCCAGCTGGACGCGGAACGCGGAACCAGGAACGCGGAACCCGCTACACGCGTTCATCCGGATCGCGGATCGCGTCCGAAATCCAGCCGATGTAGCGAGCGGCCGAGTAGCGGATCGATTCCTTCGCTCCCTCCGCGATGAGGCCGGGTGAGAAGCCGTCGTACAGGCGATCGAACGCCAGCGGCTCGATCGCACGCACGATCTTGCGTACCGAGCGCTCCGGGAGCGGAATCCGGTTCGGGAAGCTGCGCAGGAAAGTCACCGTCGCCCGATCGGTATTCACCCCGATCGTGTCGCCGGTCAGGATCGCGCCCTTGCCGCCGGCGCCGCCCGGCCAGTGCAGGACGGCGCTCCCCGCGAAGTGCCCGCCGCACTGCACCAGCTTCAGGCCCGGCAGCGGTTCGGCCTCGTCGAGCCAGAATTGGATGACCGGATCGGGCCGCATCACCCAACGCCGGTTGTCGCCATTCACCCAGACCGGGATATTCCCGAAACGGTGACTCAACGAAATCGACAGCCCGGTCAGGTGCGGGTGGCTGGAGGCGATCGCCGCGATGCCGCCCAACTCCCGCAGGGTGGCGAGCAGGTCGTCATCGAAGTAGCCGGGCGGATCGAAGAGCAGGTTGCCCTGCTCGGTCCGCACCAGCAGCCCGCGATGCCCGATCCCGACCGAGGGTGATACGGTAATCACGTAAAGGTCCGGTTCGATCTCCTGAACCGTGGCCTTACGGGTCGATTGCAGCGCGTCGAGCGTGATCCAGATTTGCCCGCCCACCGGCAGGTACTGGCGCTCATCGGCGCAGATCGGACACTCCGGCGGCAGTTCCGCTTCGAATTCCACCCCGCAGGTCGCGCAAAGCCAGATCGTCATCGATCCCTCCTTTTCGGTTACATCACTGTACCCGCTGCCGGTTCGAACCGCCGTCGGAGCAATCCGTAACCCGTCGCGATCGCGACCACCACCAGCACGACCAACCCAACGATCCACCAGTCACCGAGCCGCCAGATCGAGGCCTGACCCGTTTCCGGCGCGGCGGCGATGACGGTGTTCGCCGTCGCCTGCCACTGGAATTCGCCGATCTTGCGCACGATCGCCGTCACCGACCACGCACCCTCGACGCTGAACTGGCTGCCGTCGATTGACCAGATGCCGTCCCCGGTCGGGTTCAGCGTGATCTCCGGTTCACCCATGCCCGGGTCGGGGCCGGTCAGCCGGAGCAACGCTTCGGCGTCGGCCGGCGCTATCCCCGCCGGCAACTGCAGCGACACCGTGTTCGGCCCCGCCGTTCCCGGCGCGATCAGCAACGTACCGGTCGTGCCGTTCGCTTCGAGGGTCAGTACGATTTGCGCCGCGGCCGGTGATTCCGCCGCCAGCACTTCCCGGGCGGGAGGTTGCGAGGTCATCCAGCCGGTCGCGAGCAGCAGCAATGCGATCACGGCGACCTCGATCGCCAGCGAGCCCCGGAAGCGGCCGCTCCAGCGCTCACCGGAGGACGAGTTCAGCCGGCGCGTCACGATCAGTAAATGGAAGGCGCCGAAGAGTAGCGTGATTATCGCCAGCGCCATTTTCACCAGGAAGGCCCGGCCGTAATCGGTTTCCCGGGCGGCATTCCACCCGCCGATTTCCAGCCAGGCGGCGTAGACACCGGTCGCCGCCAGGCAGATCCAGGCCGCGATCGCCAGCGCCGAAAAGCGCGGGATCGCGGCTGAAGCCAGCGGACGGGCATCTTCCGGCCGGGATCGCCAAATCCCGACGACCAGCGTCAGCAACAGCAACGCGCCGCCGGCCCAGATGGCGGCGGCGGTGAGGTGCACCGCGTCGGCCGCGATCGCGAATGCGCGTCCCGCCGGTTGGGCCGAGGCGTGCGCGTTCAGACTGAAGGGCAGCACCATCGCCACCGAGCTCGCCAGCGCCACGCCGGCGAGTTCGGCCCGCTCCCACGGATCGCGCCAGTCGATGAACGAAAGCACCAGTCCGTGCGCCAGCAGCAGTCCAATCCGCAGCATCATCAAGTCGCCGTAGCGGGAATCGAACAGGGTGGCGTCGAGCGCCTCACCGAACTCGCCGCCGACATCGAGCGCCTGCGCGATCAATGCCGCCAGGTTGCCGACCAGGCTCATCCCGATCGCCACCAGCGCAAAGCGCTCGACGATGCCCGTGCCCCGCTCCGCCGATGCCGGCGTCGAGCGTAGCGCCGGCGAGAGCACCAGCCCCCAAACCGGCCAGACGGCGACCACCGCAAAAAGCCCGATGAAGGCCAGCCAGCGCGATCCCGCCCGCAACCACTGCGGAGCGCCGCCCTCACCGGCGCCGGTCAACACCACCGGCGCTACATCGGCGATCGTCCCGACCGTGAAGGGCACGTAGCCATTGGCCGGGTGGCCATCGTCCCGCGAAACGTTCCGCCAGACGATCGAGTATGTGCCGTTCGGCAGATCGGGCGGCAGGGTGACGATCAGCTGCTTTTCACTGCCGATTGCGAAGGAGACTCCCCCCATCTCCACCCCGCGCTGATCGATCAGCCGCGCGGAGGTGGAGGCCGGTTCGAGCCGCTCGGTGAACCAGAGCGACACCGTGGCGGGCGAGGTCGGCAGGATCGCGTTCGCGGCCGGATCGCTCCGCTCAAGAAACGCGTGACCTTCGGCCGGCGCGCTGCCCAACCCCAGGATGAGCAGCACCAGCCCGACCGCCGCACCGCAACGGCGTATCAACGAAGCAGTCATGTCATTCCAGGCTCCCGAAGGGGTCACCGCCCAGACGGTGACCCCCGTGGCGGTGCGTTAGTCCGCGCTGGACGGGAATTCGAGTGTGGTGCGATCGATCACGGTCGAGAAGGTGCCCGGTCCGGCCGTGAAGGTCTCATCGATCTCCACGCCATCGATCGTGCCCCAGACGTGGAACGAGTAATCGCCCGGCTGGGTCGGGATGAAGTTGGCGTAGTAGCTGCCCGGCGTGTTCCAAACCTGCGCCAGGGTGAGATTCATCCGCTGGTCGCCGAAGATCACCTCGGCCTGCAGGCTCGTTTCGAGCCCGGCCACCGGCTCGGTTTCGACGTCGCCATCCGCATTCGGGGTGGCATCGGCCACCGGCGCGCTGATGCGCAGATCGAGCCCGTTCAACTCGTTCGAAACGGCCGGCTCGTTCAGAAAGCCGACCACGAACTCATAGTCACCGACGTGACGATGCTCGTGCGCGGTCGTGCTGAACGGGGCGAGCGCGGCGAAGAGCGCCGCGACCACCAGCAGCGCGCCGAAGCTGACGAAACCGAACCGACGGCGATTGATTGAACGCATGGTGTTCCTCCAGATACGCGAAAACCCTGAGCACCACCGCACTTGGGCGGCGCTCGACGACTGGTTCGATTCGATCCGTTTCAGGATTCGCGCGGAGGGGGCGCTTCGACCGCCGTTTCGATACCGGCGAGCCGGTCGGTGATGAGCGGGTTTACGGGACTCTCAGCCGCTGGAATCACGAGTAATTCCGGCAGGTCGAGCACCACGTTCGACGCGGCGATGGTCACCAGCATCGTGGTCGGCAGATCGTGCAGCATCGGCCGGCCCGCGGGAGCGGGCGCTTCCGGAGCGACCGAGCCGGAAGCGGGTGCAGCCGCCGGCCGGTGCGTTTCATTGAGGAGCACGTGCTCCAGCAGCGAGTGTCCGGCGTGCGCATCGTCATCGTGGGCAGCGCCGCCGCGCGGATCGAGGAAGATCGAGTGCGGACCCGCCGCGTGCGAACAGGTGGCCGGAATGAGGAGCAGCCCGAGAAGGATCGCCAATACCAGCGATCGCCTCAGTCCGTGCCGTTGTCTCCTGCCGCGCGTCATCCGCTCCTCGCCGCTGTGAACGCCTGCCGTCACTGTATCGTCGGGCGCGTTTCCAGACAATACGCAGTTGCCGGAGGAATGGATGCCGATGCCGGACGCGTCAGGAGGCTTCTCAGAGTTCGGGCGCGTAGCGGAAGGGGACGGCCAGCCGGTTCCAGACGTTGATCGCGCACACGGCGGTGGTCAGCCCGACGATCTCTTCCTCCGAAAAGACCGCCCGCACCGCGGCCCAGGTCTCATCCGGCACGTGATCGACTGCCAGCAGGGTCACCGCTTCGGCCCACCGGAAGGCGGCCTCTTCCCGCTCGCTGAAGATGCCCGCCTCTTCCCAGGCGACCACCAGCGAACGCTTCGCCTCGCTGACACCCATCTCCCGCAGCTTCGTGTTGTGCATGTGGATGCAGTAGGCGCAACCGTTGATCTGCGACACGCGCAGGTAGATCAATTCGGCCAGTTCCGGATCGACTCCGCTGGCGCTGACCGCCGCCGAAAGCGCGCTCGCCGCCGGGTAGAGACCCGGCACGGACTTCTTGACATTGCTGCTCGTAAGCCGCTGCGTGTTCATTGCTGGCACGATCCCTCCCTTGGTCCAGAGACGTTTCAGGTCTTCACTATACGAGCCGGACCCGGCTCATCGAGACGGGATGACCACATCATCCATCTGCCGGATGACCGGGCTGAAGGAAAACACCGCCACTGTTGACAGATACGCGATAGCGATCGCCATCATCACCGCCTGCACTCCGAACCACTCCACTGCGAAACCTCCGAGGAGTTGTCCGAGCGGTATGGAAATGTACGCGAGAGCGGTCATTGAACTGAACACCCGCCCCCGATACTGCAGCGGCACCCGCTCCTGGCGGATCGACATCAGGATCGGATTGAGCGGACTCCCCACAAGCCCCATCGTGAGCATCGCGGTTACGGCCAGCCAGAATGGCGGCACGGTCGAAAGCATGAAATACACCATCGCGACGAATGCGAACGCCGTCAGAAACGTGCGGCGTCGCGTGAGTCTGGGCGCAATCGCGCTGTAGATCAGGGTGCCAATCACCGCCCCGATTCCCGTCGCGCCCAGCAACGCTCCCAGCCGGCTGGCTGATCCGTACTCTTCGTTCACCAACGCCGGTAAGCTGACGGTTGCCAGGGGCGCATCGAGGAAATTCGTGAGACAGACAAATCCGGCCAGCCAGAGGAGCAGCTTTTGCGTTTTCAGGTAGCGGAATCCGAAGAGGGTGTTTGACCAGAAGGTGCCCCGCTCCTCCTCAGTCACATCGGGTAACGCGACAACCGGGATGAACGCAATCGTGATCAACGCCGAGAGCCCGAACACCGCCGCATTCAGCCAGAGCACGTTGTGGGCGCCGATCTGCGTCACCAGCACGCCCGCCACCATCGGCCCGATGAACATCGAAAGCCGGCGCGTTCCCTGGAAGAACGCGTTGATGCGATCGAGGTTCAGGCCCGCCTGCTGCACCAACTCCGGCACCATCGAATCGCGCGCGGTCGCGCCCGGACCATCGAACACCGCGCCGATGATCACCAGCACGATCAGCAATTCGAAGGTGAGATGACCGGTGGCGTAAAGCAGCGGGATGCCGCAAACAGAAATGCCGCTGAGCAAATCGGAGGCGACCCCGGCCGTCCGGAACCCGATCCGGTCTACCACCTGGCCGCCGAAAAAGATGGCGATCACCCGCGGCAACATCGTAAAGAACCCGACGATCCCCATCCGTGCGTAGCTGCCGGTCAGTTCGAGCACGAACCAGGGGATCACCACCAGCGAAATCGCTTCCGCGATGAACGCCAGCGTGTTCGAAGTCAGCAGCGCGTAAACCGGCCGGGACGACGAGTTCGGGGAAGTCGAAGGGTGGGTATCCGTCATAATCGGGATGCTAAACCGCTCATAGCCCTCCCCGCTTGTCGAGACGGTTTGACTGCGGCAAGATCAGGTCGTTGTCGCCCATTTTGACAGGAGCGTATGTCCATGGTCACCACCCTCATCCGTAATGCTCGTCCCCTCCGGCGGGAACCGACCGACGTTCTGGTCACCGATGGCATCATTCGGCAGATCGCGCCGGACATCGCCGCTCCGGCCGACGCCGAGATCATCGAGGGCAACGGCGCGCTCCTTTTCCAGGGGCTGATCGATGGTCACACCCACATGGACAAGGCCCTGATCGGTCTTCCCTGGCACTCGACCAAGCCGACCTCGACCATCACCGAGATCATCGCCAACGAGCGTCAGCTCCGCCGCGAGGAGCATATCGACGCCCACCAGCAGAGCACCCGCCACGCCCACGCCGCCATCGCCAGCGGCACTACTCACATCCGCTCCTTCGCCGATATCGACACCGAATGGGGGCTGAACGGCGTGCGCGGCCTCATGCAAACACGGGATGACCTCAAGGACAAGGTGCAAATTCAGGTCGTCGCCTTCCCGCAAAGCGGCATGCTGATCAGGCCCGGCACCGTCGAACTGCTCGATCAGGCGCTCAGCGAGGGGGCCGAAGTCATCGGCGGGCTCGATCCCTCGGCGATCGACCGCGATCCCAAGGGCCATCTCGATACGATTTTTGGATTGGCTGAAAAGCACGACGTCGATGTCGATATCCACCTCCACGAACCGGGCGAACTCGGCGCCTTCAGCTTCGATCTGATCATCGAGCGCACCCGCGCCCTCGGCTGGAAGGGGCGCGTCACCATCAGTCACGCCTTCGCGCTCGGCGGCATTGATCAGGCGCGGCTCGACGCCCTGATTCAGGAGCTGCTCGACCTCGAAATCGCGATCATGAGCCACGGTCCCAGCGGCGGCCGGCCGGCCCCGCCGGTCGAGTACCTCCGCCAGCGCGGCGTGCGCATGATCAGCGGCAACGATGGCATTCAGGACAGCTGGGGACCCCTCAACCGCCCCGAAATGCTCAACCGCGCCTACCTCGTCTGCTACCGCAACAATTTCCGCCGCGACGATCAGATCGAGGATGTGATCGACATCATCACCAACAGCAGCGCCGAAGTCATGGGCATCGACGATTACGGCTTCGCCGTCGGCAAAGCGGCTGATCTCGTCCTCGTCGAGGAAGAAAACCACTGCGCCGCCGTCATCCGCCGCCCCACCCCCACTCTCGTCATGAAACGCGGCCGAGTGACCGCCCGCGATGGTGCTGTTATCTAACGTGACTTCAAGCAGCGCGAATGGAGTGGGTTGACATAGTCGAGGTTTGACCTAGAATGGCCCTGCGACACGCTTGCAGGCGGCCCCCTCAACCTGCCCGTTTCTGATCGCAGGTCCTGCTCGTTGAGGAGGTCCGCCTCATGTCCTCGTCCAGATTCGTTCATTCCACCAGCGATTCATACGATCGGTTTATGGGCCGGTACTCGGCTGAAATCGCGCCGCGCTTCGCCGATCTGGCCGGCGTCACGGCCCCGATGACGGCGCTCGATGTCGGGTGTGGACCGGGCGCGCTGACCCGGGAACTCGTCCGTCGCCTCGGCGCCGGCGCGGTTTCGGCCTGCGATCCCTCGCCGGGCTTTGTCGAGACCTGCCAGGCACGTAACCCGGGCGTGACGGTGAAAGCCGGCCCGGCCGAGGCGTTGCCCTTCGCCGATTCGGTATTCGACGTCACGCTGGCCCAGCTGGTGCTCCATTTCCTGAACGATCCCCGGTTGGGCATCTCCGAAATGATGCGGGTGACCAAGTCCGGAGGCCGGATCGGCGGCGTGGTTTGGGATCTGACCGGCGGAATGGAGCTCTTTCGCCTGGTTGGCGAAGCGGCTCAAGCGATCGGCCCAATCAGTGCGTCATACAATCGGTCGGTGAAGTTCGGCGGTCCCGGCGAAATTGCCGAGTTCTTTGCCGCGGCGGGCCTGGTGTCGATCGACGAACGCCTGCTGACCGTCTTGGTGACCTACGAAGATTTCGACGACCTCTGGACAACGCTGCAATCCGCCGCCGGCCCAACCGCCACTTTCATGAACGCCCTGTCGCCGGAAGAACTACCCAGGCTGCGCGAGGCATTGCACGCAATCCTCGGCAATCCCCCGGCGGCATTCACGCTCGAAGCAACCGCCCGGGCAGTGATCGGAACCAGGGCGTAAGGCATAAGGCGCATCGAGGAATCCGCTAACGTTCCTCACGCCTCACGCTTAAGCCGTGATCCCCTTCACCCGGGCCACGCCGAGCATCGAGAAGATCGCCAGGCCGCAGTACCACTTCACCCGCCAGCGGGTGGCGTCCTTCGTTTCCAGTTCCCCGACCGGCTCGATGGCGATACCGCCGTGCTCCAGCCCGAGCACGCCCACCCCCTGCCCGAACTTGACCGCGTAGACCGACGAGGTGGTCGGGCCGGACGATCCCTGCGTCTGCGCGTTACTGACGAAATCATCGACCAGTACCGGAATGCCGTCGTAGAAGAGCGCCCGCTGCCCGAACTGATCGACATCGGTTTCGAGCAGGTTGCCGCTCGCCCGCCGCAGGCTCGAAAGCTTGCGCCGCGTACGCTTGCTCATGAAGAGGGCGTCCGGCTTACCCGGCGCCACCAGATCGACCAGCTGATCGACCATATCGAGCGTCAGCGCCGCGCCGTTCACCCCGGCGGCGAACTCCTGGCTCGTGCCGGTCAGCGCCTTGGTCAGCCCGTCGAAACTCTTCGGATCGCCGGTCGTATCGCCGTTGAAGAAGGCGTCGGAAAACTTGTGCGCCACCGATTTGCTGCGATTCGCGATCACTTCCGCTTCGAGATCGTTCGGATCGGCGTAGGTCGCCTGCAGGAAGTTGTCGACATCGGCATCGCCGCCGAGGATCTTCAGCGCGGTCGAAATTTGGGTGAAGGTCGGGGCCGCTTCGGTCCAGGTGTCGCCGACCTCGTAGAAGGTCGCGGCGGGCATCGTGGCCTCGCGGTTGTAGGTCACGGCCGTGCCGGTCACCTCCATGAAGGGCAGCCGGGAGAGCACCTGCGATTCCTTCACGATCGTCTCGATCACCCCGCGGGTGAGCAAATCGTTCGTCAGTTTGGCGGCCTCACTCTTCGTCAATGCCATCGATTACTCCTCGATCCACTTGAATACGAATATTCCGTAGCTGATCAGCGTTTCGTGATCGCGATCCCGCGCCGGATCTTCTCCGCCGACGGCAGGCGATCGGGATCGACTGCCGGCGTCATCCCGCCCGCCGGCACCCGCGCCGGCTGCTCCCGCGCGATCTCCTCGCGCAACCGGGCGTAGGCGGCCCGGGCCGGCTCGATCGAAGCGGCGATCGCCGCCGCATCGTCCCCGTCGATCAACTCCGGCACCGCATCCGGATGCGCCTTCCGCGCCAACTCCCGAACCAACCCCACCGCATCAAACTCAACGATTTCGTCTTCCATGAATACCTCCTTGTGATCGGTTGTTGAGGAGCAACCCTCACCCCAACCCCTCTCCCGCTGCGGCAGGAGAGTGGCTATCGGTCAATCTGGGCAAGGATTCCCCTCTCCCGTCGCAACGGGAGAGGGGCCAGGGGTGAGGGTCTTCTCCGCACGCCTCACGCCATATGCCTTACGCCTCCGGTAGCTTTCCGCTCCCGCCAATCAATTCCATCGAGCGCACTCACCAGCGCCAGGCTCAGCACGAGATCGTCGTGCTTCCCGGGCGGCGCGCCCCAGCGGAGTTGCCGGCCCGGACCCGGCGCCGTTTCGTAGGTGATCGCCGCGAGCTGCTCGTGGAAGGCCGCCGTCACCCGGGCCGCTTCGGATCCCGCCGGCGCCGTTTCCCGGTACTCCTTCAGCCGGCCACTCTCGATCAACCCGAGCAAATCCCACCCCAGCGCGCTCTTGCTCGACGCGCTGAAATGGAACGGAATCGTCTTTATCGAGGGCGCGCCGGCGGTCCGTTGCCCGAGCGCCGCGCCCAATAGCGAGGCCAGCCCGGCCCCGACCCCGGTCGCGTCGATCACCACCACCCGCGCTCGCCAGACATTCCGGGCCAGATCGACCAGTTGCGGCAACAGCGCCGCGTGCGAAGCGCCGGTCCAGGCGCGTCGATCGAC
>JADLGF010000048.1 GCA_020849415.1 Thermomicrobiales bacterium | reverse complement strand
TTGGGTCTGCTGACCGGCCAGTGAGGTACGCCCAGCGGGATTCGAACCCGCGATCTTCACCTTGAAAGGGTGACGTCCTGGGCCGCTAGACTATGGGCGCGCGACCGACGACGAAGCGTACCGGGTGATCGCCCGGTTCGTCAACCGTTTTGGCGGCGAATCACGCCGATTGCCGCGAGTTGCCGGCGAATCAGGCGAAGTTCGCCACTTACGGCAAGCAGCAGGATCAAGGCGACCAGCGTCAGCCCGATGATCCACGCATCGCGGAGTTCGCCCACCTCCAGCCGGCCCCATTCACGTCCGAACATATCGGCAATGCGCAGCACCACCTCGGCCGCCCACCCGGCTGGAATCAGCATCGCGGCTCCCAACGGTTCGTAGACGATCAGTCCGAGCGACCCGAACACCCCGACGGCAAACGCAAAGGATGCGAAGGGGATCGCGGCGATGTTGGCGAAGAGTCCGAGCAATGGCGCCGTGCCAAACACGCCAACGATGATCGGCAGAGTCGCAAACTGCGCGAATGCGGTGGCGGTAAGCAGATCGCCGGTGACATGCCGATCGTCGAGCGCGGGATAGCGGCTGAACCCCGCTGCCAACCCAAACGAGGCGGCTGTCGAGAGGTGGAACGAGATCGAGTACGCGGCCATCGGATCGATCGCGAGCTGAACGATCACGGTGAGCAGCGAGAGATTGATCAGGTCGACCGGCCGTCCGACGAGTCTCCCGCTCGCTGCGAAGAGAGCCAGAATGAGTGCGCGAAGTGTCGGTGGAGGAAAGCCAACAAAGGCGGCGTAACCAAAGAGGAGGGCAATTCCGAAGATCAGGATCGACCTTCGGCCAAATCGACCGGATGCGCCAACAACTCCAACCATCGTGAGCAGCATCGCCAGGTTCGAACCGGAAACGGCGGTGAGGTGGCTCAGGCCGGCGGACCGGAATTCATCATCCGCATTGCCGGAAAGACGACCATCATCGCCAGTCACGAACCCCGCGATCAGCGCCCCGGCATCACCAGGGATTGCCACCTGTATCCCATGAACGATGTCGAGGCGTTTTCGATTCAGCCACGCCCGCAGTCCGCGTCCCTCTCGCTCCAGAATGATCTCGCTCGTGTAGATCTCTCCGGAAACGTTGAGTCCTTCCAGGTAGCGAAACGCGCCGTCCTCCGGCGACTGCGCCACAACCTCACCGAGCAGGTAGATACGTGAACCGACCGTGGGCGGGTGCAGCGTCGGTTCGGACGAATGCACCAGCAATCGCAAGCCCTCACCCGGTCCGTCGATCACCTCGGCCCGGAAATCCCAGCCGGACGGTCGTTGCTGCGGCATCGACGTCAATTTGAGGTGCCACTCGGTGCGCTCGAACGCGGCTCCCGGCACCGTGGGTGGCAGGTTCAGGTCGATCCACGAGGCAGCGATAATCGCGGCAATGCCAACGAGCAGCGATTTGCTCCCTACCCGCCGCCAAGCTGCAATCGCCAGCAGGCAGATGGCGATCGCCGCCGGCCACTTCCCCAGCGCCACGATATAGACTGCGCCACCGAGCAGAATGCCGGTCACGGCCCGACCGTGGCGAAGGGTCGCAGACCGTCGATGACCGTCGTCGATATCCCGTCGACGTGCAGAAGCTCATTGATCGACGTGAACGGTCCGTTCTGGTTCCGGAACGCCACGATCGCTTCCGCCCGAACTGCTCCGATCCCGGGTAGCGCGGTCAGCTCCTCCGCTGTCGCGCGATTCAGATCAACGAGGGCAGCGGCTTCGGGACTCGCCCCCGGCGCGGTCATCGTCGGAATGAAGACCCGCTGGCCGTCAGTCAGCCGGCTCGCCTGATTGAGGGCGGAGGTGTCGGCCTCCGGCAACAATCCACCGGCCGCATCGATCAGGTCGATCACCCGGTCTCCCCGGCTCCGCCGGTACACGCCCGGTTCGGCGACGGCGCCGGCGATCTCCACCTCGATGCGGTCGTTGCGGTCCACCACCTCGATCACGATCGGCGGCGCGTTGCGTTGATCGATCTCGATCGCCACCAGAAAGACCAGCGTCGCCGCGATCACGACGCCCGCGATCCAGGCCGCCCAACGCGAAATCATCGCCTTATCCCGTACGAGTGCTCTGTTCCCGGTTCTCAGTTCGGTGATTGTAGCAACGGGCGCGCTTTTCCCGATTTCGGGTTTGGAAGTAAACTTCATCGCCCACCGGAATCGCCGTGATTCCGGTTTTCGGCGTGCCTTCTCAACACTGGTGTCGAAGTTGACGCTCAACCATCTCCTTCCCGGTCTCGCCGCTGAGCCGGAAATCCGAGAACTGCTCGAACTCGCGCGGGGAGATCGTCCTCGCGCGGCCGTTGTCGATCTCCCGACATCGCTCCGGCCGGCGCTGGTGGCGCTGCTTTCCGCGCAACTCGATCGGCCGATCCTCGTCCTCACCTCCCGCGCCGATCGCGCCGATCTGCTCGCCGCCGCCATCAACGAGTTCCTGCCCGCTGAACGCAGCGCGACCCTCTGGAACGCCCCGGAGGCGTTGCCCTTCGAGCAATTGCCGTTCGATTTGCAGGCGTCTTCCGAGCGGGTCAATACGCTCGCTACGCTGCTCGATGGCGGTGCACAACCGCCGGTCGTCGTAACGCCGGCGCACGGACTGATGCACCTCGTCACCGCCCCTGACGAACTGCGCAAGTACTCCTTCATCTTCGCACCCGGCTCGCGCATTTCGATCGAAACGCTGATCCAGTTCACCGCCAAAATCGGCTTCCAAACGGTACCGCTCGTGCAGGAACCGGGCCAGATCGCGCGGCGCGGCGGCATCATCGATATCTGGCCGGCGATGGCCGATCACCCGGTCCGGATCGACTTCTTCGGCGATGAGATCGACACGATCCGCCGCTTCCAGCCCGGCTCCCAGCGTTCCG
>JADLGF010000047.1 GCA_020849415.1 Thermomicrobiales bacterium | reverse complement strand
TTCGTGCCGAATCAGGAGGCCCGGATCGATGTCAACGATCCCACCGCCTCCCCCTTCGGTTCGCCCGACACCATGCCGCCGATGATGTCGACCGAGTACGCCGTCTCGTTCGCCGCCACGGCGCTCGGCCGGCTGATCCGGCTGGAGGAGGAATCGAACGGCGCCGCCACGATCGTGCGCACCGTCGCCGATCTCCAGACCGCCATCGATAACGGCACGTTCGCCATCGAACTGCACATCGAGGGCGCCGAGCCGATCGATGCTGAACTCAACGCGCTCGAAACGTGGTACGCCGCCGGTTTGCGTTCACTCGGCCTCGTCTGGTCGCGCTCCAACATCTTCGGCCACGGCGTGCCCTTCGCCTTCCCGTCGTCGCCCGATACCGGCCCCGGCCTCACCGACGCCGGCAAGCGGCTGGTGAAGCGCTGCAACGAACTCGGTGTGATGATCGATCTCTCGCACCTGAACGAAGCCGGCTTCTGGGACGTCGCGAAGACGAGCCAGCATCCGCTCGTCGCCACTCACTCGAACGCGCACGCGATTTGCGCCTCGTCGCGCAACCTCACCGACAAGCAGCTCGACGCGGTCAAGGATTCGCAGGGGGTGGTCGGTCTCAATTTCAACGCCGGATTCCTCAATCCGGAGGGACGCCGCGAGCCCGAGCTTTCGAACGTTTCGATCATGGCCGATCACCTCGATTACCTGATCGCCCGGCTCGGCGACGACAAGGTTGCGCTCGGCTCCGATTTCGACGGCGCGGTGATGCCATCGGATCTCAAGGACGCCGCCGGTCTGCCGCTGCTGATCGATGAGCTGCGCGGTCGCGGCTACGACGACGCCACGCTGCGCAAGATCGGCTACGAGAACTGGGTGCGCGTCCTGGGCCTGACCTGGAAGTAATGAGCGATCGCTCGTTCGCATCGATCTCCGGACGATTCGACAAGCTCTGGCCGGGGGTGGCGCTCTGCGCCGCCGTCGCGGCCGGAGCCTGGATCGTCGCGCAACTCGAGGAACGGCTCTTCACGTACGCAGTGATCGAGGCGGTCGTGCTCGCCCTGCTGGCCGGCATGCTGATCCGGACGCGCTGGGTCCCCACCCCGCGATTCGCGCCCGGGATTACCTTCACCGCCAAGCCGCTGCTCGAGTTCGGCATCGTCCTCCTCGGCGCGTCGCTGAATCTCCGGCTGCTGCAGGACGCCGGTTGGCACCTCCTGCTGACCATCCTGATCACCACTTCCGCCGCGCTTGGGCTCGGCATCCTGCTCGGACGCAAGGCGGGATTGTCGACGCGACTGGCGATTCTGGTGGCGGTGGGTAACGCCATCTGCGGCAACTCCGCCATCGCCGCCACCGCCCCGGTGATCAAGGCGAAGAAGGAGGAGGTCGCCGCCGCGCTCTCGTTGACGGCGCTGCTCGGCGTCGGCATCGTGATCGCCCTCCCCGCCGTGAAGCCGCTCGCCAATCTCAACTACGAGCAGTACGGCATCCTTGCAGGGCTCTCGGTCTACGCCGTGCCGCAGGTGCTTGCGGCGACCTTCCCGGTCAGCGCCCTCTCCGGCCAGATCGGTACGCTGGTCAAGCTGACACGCGTACTCCTGCTCGGTCCGGTCGTTGCCCTGTTCGCGATCCTCTACCGCGATCAGGACGATTCGGCCCGCCCCGGCTTCTCGGTGCGACGCTACGTCCCCTGGTTCGTCACCGGGTTCATCCTGACCACCCTGCTGCGCACTATCGGGATCATCCCGGCCTCGATCGGCGGTCATCTGCAGGACATCAGCAAGGTGCTCACCATCGCCGCCATGGCCGCCCTCGGCTTCGGCGTCGACATCCGTGTCGTCCGCCAGACCGGCGGTCGGGTCGCAGCCGTCGTGCTTGGATTGCTGCTCATGCTCGTCGCGATCGGGCTGGCGTTGATCAAACTCTTCGGGCTTTGACGGGTTCCGGGTTCCGGGTTCGGTGACCTGCTCGGAACCCGGAACTCGGAACGTCCTCAGAGCGGAATAATCATGCTCTCCAGGTCACGCGGGTAGAAGGTCAGGAATTCGATCCCCGTCTCGGTTACGGCCACCGTGTCGCTGTGACGGAACCCGGCGAAATCGGGCACGTACACGCCGGGCTCAACCGTAAAGACCATCCCGACCTTGAGCTCACGGTGATCGCCGGAATCGAGGAACGGCGCCTCGTGGATCAGCATCGACTTGGCGTGGCCGGAGTGATGCCGCCAGTACGCTTCGAGGTTGTGCTCCTTGAAGTAGCGATTCACCTCGTTGTCGACATCGGAGCACAACCGGCCCGGCTTGATGGTTTCGAGCGCGATCGTCTGCACGTTGAACATGTGATTGAAAAAGGTGATCTGCTGGTCGGTCGGCTCGCCCATGATCATCGTGCGCTCGAGTTCGCTGTCGTAGCCCCACACCGGCGCACCGGCGTAGGTGACGAGCACATCGCCCGGCTGGAGCCGCGCGTTGTTCGAAAGCGCGTGCGGGTTCGCCGAGGCCTTGCCCACCTGACCACGGAATCCGGCATACGCGCCGCTCGAGAAGCCACCGTGCGCGCGATAGTCCGGGCCGAGCGACTGCAACATGATCCGGGACGAATCGAGGCTGGCGCGCCCGGCGATTTCAGTTTCCGGAACGCCCACTGCGCAGTAGTCCTGCAACAGGCGGTGCGCGAGGTTTCCCCACCGGGCCGATTCACGGATCAGCGCGAGTTCCTCCTCGGTGTTGATCATCTGCATGTATTCGATCTCATCCTGAATGCCAAACACCGTGGCATCCGGAACGAGGGAACTCACACTCGGACCCCGGTACCCGTACACCCGGCCGTAGCCGTCGGAATCGACCGCGATGTTCGCCGCCGCCAGCCCCTTGTCGTGCAGGTACGTTTTGAGCATTTCCAGGGGTGCGGTGTGATGCGGGTACTCCGGATAGCTGAGCACCTCATCAGCCAGGGCGAATTCCTCCGCGTGCTCCACTTCCAGCCGGGGCACGAAGAGCGCGGAGTGATTCGGCGTGAACACGAACCACATCGGCCGCTCAGTTTGGGCTAATGCAAAGCGACTGAAATACGAAACATTGTTCGCCGAAAAGAGCACGACCGCGGACACATCTTTCCCGGCCAACGTCTCGAACAGCCTGGATCGGCGTGCGAGATATTCACCGTTACTGATGCGCAATACGGG
>JADLGF010000046.1 GCA_020849415.1 Thermomicrobiales bacterium | reverse complement strand
GTGGATCACCCGTGTGGGTGATCCACCGTCCGCCGTTGACGATGCAATCGCAGGCCGGAGACTAGGCGGGAATCGCCGAGGTCACCGTCACCGTGCCCTTGTAGGTCGCGGTTCCACCGCCGGTGTAAGTACCGGCCGGCACATGCAACTTGAAGTCCAGATTGATCTGGAACTCCTTGCAGCCACGGCCCGCCGTGGCGCGCACCACCTCGATCGTTGATGAAAGCGAGGTGTAATCCCCGATCGTGGCAATCGTGACTGTTTGATAGGCGTTACCGCCAACGACGGTGTTGTACGGAGCGTACGGGTAGAGGCAGGACGAATGCGGACCGCCACCGACGTTCTTCACGGAGAGGTTGCTCTTGTCGATGAAGTACTGGGGCAACGTCGGGACCTGAAGATTCGTGGCATCGATAGACACCACGTAGCCGTTGGGGTTGTAGGACATGTTGTCGTTTATCATCAGCACGCGATGCTTGCCTGTCGCCGGCCAATCGAGCACGACATCCTGCGACTGGGTCGACGAAACGCTCGCCGGCGTGAACGCCAGTGCCGGTCCCCAGAAGTCGACCGTAAACGTGCCGATTTCCGTCACTGGCGCCTGCGAGTCGTTCGAATCGGCGTAGGTCATCGGCGTTCCCATCGCGGCCACGACAGCCGCCACCGCGAATGCGGACGCCAGAATACGCTTCAGCTTCATACCTTCTCCTTATTTCGCCCGCTACAGTCGCTGCCGTAGACTGGGCTGTGGAATGGCGGTCCCGGTTTTGCGAGCGGAAGACCGTCATCTCCGACTTCGGTGACCTCGCCCTCGCGAGGTCACCCCTTTTCTCCCTCCTCGTCGCGTTGTGGCCTCCTTTCCCCTTCCCCGCTACGTGCGCCATGGGCGCCGGCTATCGATCAGTGTCCGGAGTTGTCTCATTCAAGGTCGCGTCCAGGGTCGTACCAAACGCCCCCAATGAGATGTCGGCCGGAAACCGCAACTCGATGCTGAATGTCAGCCGGAGTTCAGCGTCCGCGTTCGGCCCCGCCGCGACTGCGGCCACGGCGCAGCCGTCGGCGAGATCACACGCGCCCTCTGCCAGCGGTACCCCGTTTACCGCCGTGACCACCAGCGCGGCGCCTTCCAGCACCTCACCGTCGCCGTCAACGAGCGGTGTGGCGGTGAGATTCAGGAGCCAACCACCACAGGCTCGATCGAGTGCGTTGACGGTAGCGGTCAATTCACCGAAGAGCGTCGACTGTACCGGGCCGCTCGCCGTTGCGCCGATCGTGCCGAAATCGAGCGGGCCGTCGAGGCTGATATCCGGTTCGGGAATCTCGCGCAGGCGAGGTTCGATCAGCAACGGTTCGACGTTCGCCGTCGAATCGCTGATCGTCGCTCCGGCCGCGGTCACCGTGGCGGTGTGGGTGAGGTTGACTGATCGAACAACGAGATCACAGCTGGCTCGCTCGATCTTCACCTGATAGCGGAATTCGAGCAGATGATCGAGCGAATCGACGGAAGTATCGTCATCGAGGGCGCTCCCGGATCTGGAAAACCTGAGTGCCGTTACGCCGCCTTGGGATTCGATCCAGGGTTCGCTTTCTGAAGACCGTATCGACACGCGCCAATCGCCACCGACCGATGCTCTCGCCGTCCATTCGATCAGGATCGAAGCCGGTACGATCGCGCTGCCTACGAGTCGCAGGTTGCTGGTGCAGCGGTAGATCAACGCCCCGCCAGCGGCGAGCGTTTTCGCGGAATCGGGCGGGAGTTCACACTCGGGCCTGGTCGCAAGCTGCCAGTCCAGTTGAGGCTGTCGGATCGGGGTCGACTCGAGTGTCGCCGTGGGTGCAGGCAAATCAGCGTGGGTCGTCGGTTCGGGTGTGTCGATTACCATGGAAGCCGTCGGGGTCGGGTCGGCCGAGGTCTCGGTGGCGTCGACCGTGGCTTCAGCCGGCGTCCCTTCCGGATCGTCCGTTTGAAAAACGTGCATGCCCGTTGGTGATGAAGCGGCGGCGATTCCTGCAAAGTTCATGGAACCGAGCGCAAGGAAGAGTGCAATCGTCAGGCAAAGGACGATCGGTGGCGGCGTTCCATTCGAAGGTGTGTTGCCATTCCCCATAGCCTCGGCCCAAGGCGCCGACGGGCGCAAAAAACGAATCGAACCGCAATTTCCTATTCAGAATCCGGCGTCAGGCAAGAGTTACTCACCTTGTTACTAGCCAGATCGATTCCCAAACCGCCTGACCCGTTATCTGATTCGACTGATTGATAGGGTCAGCCCGATCAGTGTATCTCGATAGCGTAGCCCATCTATACCATGCCGCGAAACGGAGCGTCAATCGACCCGTATGACCTGTGCTCCAGATCACATGGTTCCGTTCGCTTCATCGCAGGGAGCAGGAATCAGATAGAAGGCACAGCCGCTTCGATCAGCCCTTCATCGAGCCGGCGAGCATGCCGCGGATGAAGTACCGGCCGAGGAAGATGTAGACGAGGGCGGTCGGCAGCGCCGCCAGCACGGCGCCGGCCATGACGACATTCCACGCCACCGAGAACGATCCGGCCAGGTTGTTGAGCGCGATCGTGATCGGCTGATCGTTCGGATTGGTGATGATCGTCAGGCCGAAGAGGAAGTCATTCCAGATGTTGGTCGCCTGGAAAATCCCCACCACCACGAACGCCGGGATCGAGAGCGGCAACATGATCCGCCGGTAGAGCTCCAGCATCCCCGCGCCGTCGATCCGCGCGGCCTCGACCAGCTCACTCGGGATGTTGGCGTAGTAATTGCGGAAGATCAGCGTGGTGATCGGCAGCCCGTAGATGACGTGCACCAGGATCAACCCCGGCAGCGTCCCGTAGATGCCAAGCCAGCGCAGCACCTGCAGCATTGGAATCAGGATGCTCTGGTAGGGAATGAACATCCCGAAGAGCAACAACCCGAAGAGCAGGTTCGAGCCGCGGAACTGCCACTTGGAAAAGATGTAGCCGTTCAGCGAACCGAGCAACGCGGAGAGAATCGTCGCCGGGATCACCAGCTTGATGCTCGTGATGAGATTCGGGCTCAGCCGCCGCCACGCCTCGCCGAACCCGCCGCCGCTGAGGCTGGTGGGGATGCGCCACATGGTCGAGCCGGTCACCTCGGCCGCTTCCTTCAGGCCGGTGACGATCATCACGTACAACGGCATCAAGTAGAAGATCACTATGAGGAAGAGCAGCCCGAAGCCAATGATCCGCTTCACTGAGCCCAGGCGCGGCCGGCGCGGCGCCGGTTCGATCGGGAGTGAGGTCGCCATCGCCTACAGCTCCTTCACGGATCGCGCCAGGTAGGGCACGATCACGAACGCCACCAGCACCAGCATCACGATCGAAGCGGCCGCGCCGAGATCGTAGCGGGTCGCCCGGAAGGTCTGCTCGAAGACGAAAATGCCGGGCACATCGGTCGCGAAACCAGGCCCCGACCCCGACATGGCGTAGATCAGGTCGAAGATTTTGAGCGAGACGTGCGTCAGGATGATCAGCACGCTCACGGTCACCGGTTTCAGCAGCGGCAGAATCACCTGGCGGTACATCTGCATCGTGCTGGCGCCATCGAGCTGCGCCGCCTCCCGCACTTCCATTGGAATCGTGCCGAGTCCCGCCAGGTACATCGCCATCGCGAAACCGGAAAGCTGCCAGACCGCCGCGATCGTCACCGGGATCATCGCCAGCGGAATGCCCATCTGCGCGAACAAACCATCCATGCCGGGAAACCAGGTGCGCATATCCCCGACCACGGTCGGATTCGTCAGCCATCCCGGTTTGAACGGACCCATCCCGAACCAGCCGAGCACGCGGTTCAGCCCCAATTGTTCGAAGAGGAGATTGAGGCCGATCTCGGGATTGAAAATCCAGCGCCAGGCGACACCGGTGACGATGAACGAGAGCGCGTAGGGGAAGAGGAATACGAAGCGGAAGAAGGGCTTGCCGGCGAACTGCTGATCGAGCACGATCGCCAATCCCAGCCCGATCACCACCGTCACGAGCAGAAACAGAATCGTGTAAACGACGATATTGCGCAGATCAGCCTGAAAGCGGGGCATCTGAAAGAGCCGCTCGTAAACCGTCCAGATCGGATCGCGCAGCGAAAGATCGCGCGTTGCCGAGCGCCAGTTCGAAAGCGAAACCCAGAAGGTGAATCCAATGAAGCCGTAAACGAATACGAAAAGAGCGATCAGACTTGGAGCGAGCAACAGGGGCGCCAACCACTTTTCGGAGAGCCGAAACCGCGATCGTTTCGGTTCGACCGGCGCGCCCGTTTCCAGCGACGAAACCGCCATCGTGCCTCCCGCGATACCCACCGGCGCCGCTTGCGCGGCGCCGGTGGGCCGAATACGTTCGAGCGGTTCGTCGTTACACGTCGTCCTCGGCCGCCATCACCAGCGCCTGCTGGTACGCCTCGACGTTGCGATCGACCACGAACGGAATCGTGGCGTCGAAGATCGCCTGGCGCAGCTGCGGCGAGGCCGACGATCCGTGCGCGAGGCTGGTGACCGACGCCACCGAGGCGAGCGCATCGATCGACCACGAGAAGTAGCCCTCGAAGAGCGAGGCGTCGATATCGGTGCGAGCCGGAATGCAGCCCTTGTACGGGCCGAAGACTTCCTGCGCTTCCTTCGATCCAACCGCGCGGAGCCAATTGCGCGCGTTCACCGGGTGCGGCGCGTTCATCGGCAGCGTGAAGCCATCGACCACGGTCACGAAGCCCCCCTCGGAGCCGGGGTGCGTCACGTACCCGATCTGATCCTCGACACCCTTGGAGACAACGTGACCCCACGCCCAGTCACCCATCGAGGTGAAGGCGGCGCGGCCCTCGATCACGGCGTCCATCGCGCCGTCCCAGGTGAGGGCGGCGTGATCTTCATTCAGGTAGTCGAGCGCGCGGGCGAAGGTTTCGATCGCGGCGGTCACCTCGGCGGAATCCCAACCGAGTTCACCGGCCCAGAGCGCCAGGTACGATTCCGGACCGAGCGCGCCGAGCAGGGTGTTCTCGAAGAACTGCGGCGCGGCGAAGGTGTCCTTGTCGCCGAGTCCGACCGCCGCCACACCGGCCGCCTTGAGGGTATCGGCGGCGGCGAAGAAGTCATCGACCGAGAGGGAATCGCCGATTTCGATGCCGTTATCGGCCAGCACGTGCTTGTTGTAGAACATCACGTTGCCGCGGTGGATTCCGACCGGCACGAGGTAGATGTTCCCGTCGAGCGTGACCTGATCGATCAACCCCTGCGGGAAGGCATCGAGCCAGCCCTGCTCTTCCCAGAGGGCGTTTATCGGCTCGGCGTAGCCGGGATCGACGTAGAGGCTGAAGAGTTCCTTGCCGTGGTGCGATTGCCACGAATCGGGCGGCTGTCCGCCGGAGAGGCGATTCTGAAGTGCGATCTGCGCGTTCGAGCCGGCGCCACCGGCCACGGCCGCGTTGATGATGGTGACATCCGGGCTGCCGGCCGAGAACGCCGCGAAGAGTTGATCGAGCCCGGCCGATTCGCCGCCCGTCGTCCACCAGGAGAAGATTTCGAGTTCCTCCTCGGCGCCCTCCTCGAAGGTGATCGGGGTTTGGGCGGAGGCGAAGCGGGCCAGGAGCGGCGACGCCGCGAGCGCGGCCGCTCCGGCGGTAAAGCCGCGCCGGCTGAGGCGGTTGCGCTGGATCAATCGTTGAAGATCGGTCATCTGGAGTCCTCCCGTGTCGAGTGCGAAACGTGAACTGCCGTTGATCGCGTGAGGAAGCCGTTCGCCAGCCTGCAATTGCGAGCATGTACCGGTGTCCGCCGGCGAGCGGCGCCGTTCATTGGTGCTCCTCCTTTCGCATCGAAGCCCGATACGGCTGAAGGATGTCGAGCCGTGCGCCCGAAGAGCGCCGTCGTGCTGGATATCCGCCCCTAGTATGCAAAGGTAGGACAACTTGGTGCAAGGATTTCGTGGGAGCGCTCTCAAATCTCTCCCGAACGAAACCCTTGGACTCGAAGTCCAAGGCTGGAGACGGAAGTGCCTCCGGCACTGGGGATTCGCAGCCGGCTCAGCGTGACCACCATCCTCAAGCGTCGGAGACGCTTCCGTCCCTAGTCGTGGGCTTCCAGCCTACGGGTCTCTCACCCGCCTCCACCACCCATCTCCGATCACCGGACCGGCGTGCGATCATGAGTGCCGTGGCCATTCGATCCGCAACCAGGCAAGGGGCACCCGGTGACCGCCGAAATCATTCATTCCACGGCCGTCGATCTCGCGGCGCGCATCAAGCGCAAGGAACTCTCCGCGCGTGAGGTGATGTCCGCCCACCTCGATCAGATCGAACGGGTGAATCCGACGATCAACGCCATCGTCGCCATGCTTCCGCCCGAGGAGGCGCTGGCGCTGGCCGATGCCGCCGACGCCAGGCAGGCCGCCGGCGAGTCACTCGGCGTGCTGCACGGCTTGCCGATCGCCTTCAAGGACCTCGTCAACGCCACCGGTTTCCCGACCTCCCAGGGCTCACCCATCTTCGCCGGCACCTACCCCGAGAAGGACGACTTGATCGTCGAGCGCCTGCGCAAGGCGGGCGCTCTCGGCATCGGCAAGACGAACGTTCCGGAGTTCGGCCTCGGTTCCCACTCGTTCAACCCGGTCTACGGCGTCACCCGCAATCCCTATAACCAGACCAAGACCGCCGGCGGTAGTTCCGGTGGGGCGGGGGCGGCGCTCGCCACCCGCATGCTCCCGATCGCCGACGGCAGCGATATGGGCGGCTCGCTGCGCAATCCGGGAAACTTCAACAACGTCGTCGGTTTCCGGAACAGCGCCGGACTCGTGCCGCGCTGGCCGAATGGCATGCCTTGGCTGCCCTTGAGCGTCAAGGGCGCGCTCGGCCGCACCGTCGCCGATGTCGCCCTGCAACTGCAGGCGATCGTCGGCTACGACCGGCGCGATCAAAACTCCTGGCACATCGATCCGGCCTCGTTCGCACGGCCGCTCGGGCGCGACTTCAAGGGCGTGAAGATCGCCTTCTCGCCTGATCTCGGCAGCCTTCCGGTCGATCCCGGGGTTCGCGGCGTCGTGGAAGCCTCCCGGCCGGTCTTCGTCGATCTCGGGCTCGACGTCGTCGACACCGCGCCCGATCTCAGCGCCGCTGACCGTATCTTTCTCGATCTCCGCGCCTTCTCCCTCGCCAGCGGCATGGGCGAACTGCTGAAAATCCACCGCGATCAGATCAAGCCGGAGGCGATCTGGAACATCGAGGAAGGGCTGAAACTGAGCGCGGTCGATGTCGGCCAGGCGTTGATCGGGCAGTCGCAACTCTTCCAGCAGGTCCACGACTTCATGGAGGAGTACGAGTTCCTGGTCACGGTCGTCAATCAGGTACCGCCGTTCGATCACGATATCCGCTACCCGACCGTTATCGATGGCGTGCAACTCGACACCTACCTCGACTGGATGCGCTCCGCCTACTGGATCACCGCCACCGCCCACCCCGCCGTCTCGGTGCCAGGCGGGTTCACCCCGGATGGGCTGCCGGTCGGCATCCAGATCGTCGGGCGCCACGGCGCCGACTTCGAGGTGCTGCAACTCGCGCACGCCTTCGAACAGGCGACCGGTCACTGGAAAACCGTGCCCACCGTAGCCGGTTAGTCAATGCCCGTTCAATTCCGTGGCGAACGCCCGCTATACTGATCTGAACCCGCGTGAATCGTTCGGATTCGTCGCCACATTTCGAGGGCCTGCATGTCGTCAGAAGTCATCTCCCTGGTCAACCTGGTCGTCAACGTGTTCACCATCTTGATCATCGGGCGGGCGCTTCTCTCCTGGTTCGATCCCGGCATGCAAACGCCGGTCGGCCGGGTGCTGCGCGATGTCACCGAGCCGATCATCGCGCCGATCCGGCAGGTGATGCCGTCGCTCGGCATGTTCGATCTCTCGCCGATCGTGGCGCTGTTGCTGATCCGCCTGATCGGTCAGCTGATCACGCAGGCTATCGGCTGATCTTGGGCATGAACGCCCGGCGCGCAGCGCGCCGGCGCGGTAGGATACAGGGAGTCTGTCGGGGAGCCATGCCCAGCACGCCGGGACAGGGCCGGTTGGGGCATCGAGGAGCGCTATCGCCATGAGTTTCGAACTCGTTCTGGGAGTCATCACCCTCGTTGCGACGGTGATGATTCTGTCGCAGCTGAAAAAACTGAACGTCGTGTTCACGATCTTCTTTCTCGGGGGTGTCGTGGTGTTCGCGGGCCTGGTGGTGACGCTGGCAGCGGCGGCCCTTGGCGTCGACAGCCTGATGATCAGCCAGTCGAACCCGCCCTGGTAAACCGGTCGGTTTGCCGATAATCAATGTGACCTGAGTGACGCCGCCCGAAACCGATGGGCGGCGTCATCCGTTTCCAGAGACAGGAACAGCTTGTCGAAGGAGTCTCACCGATGTCGTTTCGTCCAGTCACCCGCCGGGTCTTCGCATCC
>JADLGF010000045.1 GCA_020849415.1 Thermomicrobiales bacterium | reverse complement strand
TTGCGCGCAACGGCTCTTCGACCACCAGCCGGATCAGCCGGCGGTGCTCCTCGTACCGTTTGAAGTCGTCGTCGGCCAGCCCGACCACATCGCGCCAGGGCATGAGCGGCTCGAAGCCGACCGGCGGTGTATCGAACGTGACCCAGACATCGGTGCGCCATTTCTCCGGTTTCGGGATGTCGATCAGGATCGCCTCGTCCCGGACGGGTTGTCCGGTCCGGACGCTGAGCCGGTTGACCATCGCGAGTTCCACCTGACGGCGTTTCGCCGGATCGAAGAAGAGTTCGCCGAGCCGCGAGTGCAGATCGCCGGCGCGGGGGCTGATCTCGACGGCGCGCTTGTGGATGCGGCGATCGCGCAGGGCAGTGGTCAACCGGCGGGTACTCTCCGGCATCGCGGCACGGCTAAGGAGCGCGAGCAGCGAGGCGTCATCGTGCCGGGTCAGCTCTCCGGCGTCGATTGCGCCGGCGATCAGCCCCTCCTGGATCGCGCGGAGCAGCATCGCCATGCAGGCGCGGTTGGTGTGGTGCCAGTAGACGTTATCGAACATCTCCTGGCGGGCGTTGATCAGGCTGTGCAGCGGGCTGACACCCTTGTCGCTGACGACGATCCGCTCGACGCCGTCGACGGTCGCGATGCGCAGTGACCCGATCAGCCGCTGGTAATCGACCCCGCCGTACGGCACCCGGCAGCCGGCGGCATCGCGCGGCAGGTAATCGAGCTTGTCGACATCGAGCGCGCCCGAAAGGATGCCCCGCAGCAGCTTGTCGACGGGCGGCAGCGGTTCGGAGCCGGGGTAGATGAAGCGCGCAACCCGCTCCGGATCGACCCGCCACTCCCGCTCCAGGACCGGCGCAATCTCATCGCCGAGGATAATGCGTGTCCCGACCTCCTCGTGCGTCAGCACCGGCGGGCCGAGTTCTTCGATGGCATGCGAAAAGGGGTAGTGGCCGATGTCGTGCAGCAGCGCGGCGGCGGCGATGGCGCGGGCATCCTCGTCGGTGATGATCGCCCCGTCCGGCAGTCGCCGGAGGTGCTCGATGGCGAGCCGGGCGAGGTGAAGCACGCCGAGTGAGTGCTCGTATCGCGCGTGGCGCGCGCCGGGCCAGACCCGCGAAACGAAACCCAGTTGCTGGATACGCTCGAGCCGCAGGAAAGCGCTCGTGTTGATCAGCGCGATTTCGGGCTGCGCGACGGGAATCAAATCGTAGAGCGAATCGCGAATCTGACCGGTGACCGGCATCCGCGTTCCAGGGGTTGTCGTTCTGGCCGGATCGATCACGATGTCACTCCACCGGGCAGTTTCGCCCGAACGCAGCATACGGTATGCGGCGAACCGTGTAGAGTTGCCGTTTAGTGTCTTCGGCCGATCGCCTCCGCCTGAAAGTGACCAATGCCCGCGGCTGAATCTGCCCCGCCGTCTTCGAAGCGGTCCGCGAGCACGGCGGCCGCGGCGACGGCCTTACCACTGCCGATCGCCGGGGCAATGGCGATTCTCACCTTCTGGGCAGCCGATAGCACCTCCCCGGCGCTGACGGACCTGCGCGATGACCTGAACATGAGCGCGGCGGCGGCCGGGCTCGTTTTTTCGCTTTACTTCGTCGGGCGCATTCTGGGCGGACTGCCGGCCGGACTCCTGGCCGACCGGATCGGACCGGCGCTGACGGCCGCGCTCGGAGCCGGGTTCCTGCTCACCGGCGGTCTCATTGCCGCCACCGCGCCGAATGCCCCGATCGTGCTGGGCGGCCGATTCCTGGAGGGCGCCGGGGTTGCCCTGATGGTGACCGCGGCGCTCCTTTCGATCCTGCGCGCCCGGCCGGCCG
This sequence comes from Thermomicrobiales bacterium, assembly GCA_020849415.1. Classification (GTDB taxonomy): domain Bacteria; phylum Chloroflexota; class Chloroflexia; order Thermomicrobiales; family UBA6265; genus JADLGF01. The sequence goes on along the minus strand of JADLGF010000045.1, from coordinate 1,333 downwards.
GCGGCGCGGCGATGAGCTACTTCACCTTCATGACCACCATCGGCAGCATGCTCGGCCTGATCTTTGGTGGTGTATTGACCGGCCTCTGGAACTGGCGCGCTGCGATCGGTCTCCACGTTGTGCTCGGAGCGGTGGCGCTGGCGGTCGCATTGGTCGCCTGGTCGCGCATCCGTTCGCGGTCGGTGTCGAACGCCGAGGCGACCGGGCCACCGGTTGCCCCGTTTCCGCGCCGGGCGCTCAGCGTGGCCATGCTCTGTCAATTACTGGTCTACATGAACTACAGCATCTTCGTGGTGTCGTTACCGCTCTACGCGGACGCGGAATTCGGGGCGAATCCGGAGCAGATCTCGGTGCTCCTGATTGCGCAGACGGTCTGTCATTTCGTGTTTGCCTACCCCGGTGGCTGGCTGGTGCGCCGCTTCGGATCGCTGCCGGTGCTCGCGGGTTCGATCGTGACGGCGAGCCTCGGCATCGCGCTCACGCTGGCGGCTCCGGGACTCTGGTGGATGATCGTGCCGCTGGTTATCTACAGCACCGGCCAGGTGACGGCGGTGACCTCCTCCGGCGACTACATCCTGCAGAAGGGTGGACGCAGCGGCCAGGCGGTGGGCTGGATGCGGCTCAGCGGTGACGCGGGGCTGGTGATAGGGCCGGTGCTGGTCGGGCTGGTGGCCGATCTGGCCGGATATCGTTCGCCGTTCCTGCTGCTCCCGCTCGTGACCGGCGTCGGTGTGCTTCTGGCGATCTCGAAACTGCGCCGGGCATCGCTCGTGACTCCCCCAGTGAGCCAGGCCTGAAACGGCGTCAAACTTGGAGCTTTTCCGGCCGACCGTGGCATCATTCGGGCGGAGGTCGCATCGGATGACCTCTGACGGAATCGAATCGATTTGGGGGAGCGCATGAGCTTCTTTCGTGGTCCTATCCTGGCCGTTGCCGAACGACCGACAGTGCGGAATTTCGTCAGCAGCAATCGGCTGATGAGTGGGTTGGTCGATCGCTTTGTGGCCGGTGAGGACCTCGAAACGGCGCTCGATCTCGTGCAGCCCCTGACCGAGCATGGCATCACCTTTACGCTCGATGAGCTCGGCGAAAACGTTTCAACAACGGCCGAAGCCGAAGCGGCGGTGGCCTCGTACATCCACATTTTGAACCGAGCCAGCGAGCGCGGCGTCGAGCCGAACATCTCGATCAAGCTGACGATGCTCGGGCTCGATCTCGGCGAGGATCTGACCCGGGCGAACGTGGAGCCGATTCTCGAAACGGCGAAGGCGGTCGGCGGGTTCGTCCGGATCGATATGGAAGGCTCGGCCTACACGCAGCAGACGCTCGATGT
>JADLGF010000044.1 GCA_020849415.1 Thermomicrobiales bacterium | reverse complement strand
TCGGCGAGCGCTTCTGGAGCACGGTGCAGCTGCAGGGGATTTCGCTGCTGCTCGGATTGCTGATCGCGTTGCCGGTCGGCATCATCTCCGCGCTCAAGCAATACTCCACGATCGATAACGTCGTGACCGTCGGTTCGTTCCTCGGCCTGGCCCTGCCGAACTTCTGGCTGGCCCTGCTGTTGCAGCTCTGGATCGCAGTGGAACTCGGCTGGTTACCGGTATTGAGCAGCGGGCAGGCCCGGGCCGATTACCCCGAGAAACTCAAGTATTTCATCCTGCCGGTGATCGTGCTCACCCTGCCGAACATCGCCTATTTCGCCCGCTTCATGCGCTCGGCGATGCTCGAGGTGATCAACCAGGAGTACATGACGGTGGCGCGAGCCAAGGGATTGAGCGGCCGCTCGATCCTCTATGGCCACGCGATGCGCAACGCCATGATCCCGATGATCACGGTGGTCGGTTTGCAGTTGCCGCGGATCATCGGCGGCGCCGTGATCATCGAGCAGATTTTTGCCTGGCCGGGACTCGGTGATCTTGCCTGGAAAGCCATCGGCCAACGCGACTACCCGGTGATCCTGGCGATCACCATGCTCGCCGGGGCGGCCGTTATGGTCGTGAACATCATTACCGATTTCATCTACGTCCTGGTCGATCCGCGCGTTTCCCTGACTGACGCCAACAACTGACCGGAAGGGAGCGGAGCATGTCGACCTCTTCAGCCCTGATCAACGAACTCGAAACCTCGCCGCTCAAGGCGGTGCCCGATCGCCGCAAGTGGGTGACCTGGAAGCGCTTCAAGCGGAACAAGCTGGCGATGGCGGGGATGTTCATCGTGATCGTGATGTACGCCATCGCGATCTTCGCGCCGGTGATCCAGCGGTACGAATACGACGCGATCACCGCCGGTATGCGCAACAAGCCGCCGTCCGCGGAGCACTGGCTCGGAACTGACCGGAACGGCCGCGACGTTTACTCGCGCATGGTGAACGGCGCGCGCGTTTCGCTCTTCGCCGGTTTCGCGGCGGTGGCGATCGTGATGACGGTGGGCGTATTGCTCGGCGGCATCGCCGGCTTTTTCGGTGGCGTCATCGATTCGCTGATCATGCGTTTCACCGATATCCTGCTCTCGATCCCGCTCATTCTCTTGCTAATTACCGCGGCGTCATTATTCACGCCGGGGTTATCGACGACGGTGATCGTGATCGGCCTGACCTCGTGGCCGGGGGCGGCCCGGTTGATTCGTGGGCAATTCCTGGCCCTGAAATCGCAGGAGTACGTCACCGCTGCCCGCGCGATCGGCGCGAACTCGTGGCGGATGATGTTCCGGCACCTGCTGCCGAACACGATGGCGATCGTGATCGTGGAAGCGACCCTCTGGCTCGGCTACGCGATCCTGCTCGAGGCGAGCCTCAGCTACCTCGGTCTCGGCGTGCAGATTCCGACGCCGTCCTGGGGCAACATGCTGCAGGATGGCCAGCGTGACCTGATCACCGGCGCCTGGTGGATGACCGTCTTCCCCGGCATGGCGATCTTTCTCACGGTGCTCGCCTTCAACCTGATGGGCGACGGCCTCCGCGACGCCCTCGATCCGCGCCACCGCCGCCGATAGCCTCCGAGGCGTCAGGCGTCAGGCGTCAGGCGTCAGGCGTCAGCGGAACGGAACTCTAGTCATAACGGAAAGGGTTGCGTATTCAACAGAAAGAAGATACAAACAGGTATACAATAGTGAGGAATGCGAAGCTCCTGAACGCCAGAGAATGGCGTAGAGCGTGAGTTCGATCGGAACGCGACGGGCAGCTTTGTTGCGCTTCCAGTTTGCTCGAGTTTCACGCGCGGAAAATAAGGAACTCTACGATGCTCCAGAATCCCACCGCACCACGTGTGTGGTCGAAAATCGAAATTGTGCTTGATTGGCGAAAGTCACTCACGGGCGTGAAGCGGTTCTTGGCGAACATGCTCTACGTGACGGTGTTGATGTTGCCCGTTGCGTTGGCAGTCTTTGCGGTATCGGTTGTTCGAACCAGTCTGTTCGCTGGTGAGACGCTTTCGATTGAGGCTCACTGGTGGTTTTACCTTCTGAGCTCACTCTTCATCGTAGGGATCGGGATCGTTGAGATTCTCGGCCTTCGGTGGGTTGATCGCGCTCTGGATCGAGCGACCGAGCATGTAATTAGTGAGAAGATGGTTGGTGGAGACAACGCGTTCCGTTCGCAGCTCGGTCGAGACGTTGTAAAGGGAGTCTGGGGCCAGGATATGCCTCTGGAGAGGGACTCTGTGAATGGTGCAATCCTCAAGTGATTCTGAAGAGTATTTGGGGGTCAGAATTTCCAGCGAAACCAGGAGTCTTATTTCAGAAGTAGCAATCGAGTATGGAATGCGACTTCGGGCCGAATCGGTATACGTCGCATTTCTTGATGACGAGTCGGAAGTCGAATGCTCCCATGTAACGGAAGCTATTCATAGACTCAACCGTCGATCGGGCTCGTACAGACAAGAAGTGAACTGGGAGGTTTTCGTACTCGCTTGGGCCGTGGTAGCCGGCGTTGTGGCGAATTGGCTCACCACCTTCACAGTCGCTGGAAAGTGGTTCGGAGTCGCCGTATTGATTGGTCTCCTCGTCTTGTTGATGTCGGCGCTGTGGGAGATGGCGGACAGAACGTTTGATGATGATGAGCATCAAAAGTAGGTGCGAGTACAAGTAATTCTGCCTATGTGGCCAAGTTTTGATCAGTGATCGTTCTGGTTGCGGCCGTGCCACAACGGGTATTCTCCATGGACTTGCGAGTCTAGACCAGTTCCTTCTTCCCCCGGGCTTTCAGGGCGTCGACGGCGCGGCGGACGTCCTGGGCGCGGGTGCGGGGGGCGACCAGCACCGCATCGCCGGTGTCGACCACGATCGTGTCGTTCAGGCCGATGGTGACGATGGGGCGGTCGGTTTCGCTCCAGAGCACGTTGCGTTCGCTGTCGATCGGCAGCGTGGGGCCGTGGAGGCTGTTGCCGTGATCATCGGCCGGGATGAGTTCGCCGAGGCCGTGCCAATCGCCGACATCGCTCCAGCCGATCACCGCCGGCACCACCGCCACCTGCGGCGCCTGCTCCATCACCCCTTCGTCGATGCTGATCGATGCCAATCCGGACCAGCGCGGCGCCAGCACTTCGTCCTGCGCCGGCGTGTCCCAGGCGGCGGCGATCTCAGTGACCGCGTCGAGCAGTTCCGGCTGCCAGATTGCCAGTTGATCGAGCAGCGTTTGCACCCGCCAGATGAAAATGCTGGCGTTCCAGGCGAAGCGGCCGCTGGCGACGTACTCGGTGGCGCGGGCGAGATCGGGCTTCTCCACGAAGCGGAGCGCGCGGTAGGCGGTGCCTTCGGCCGTCGTGTGCACGACCTGATCGCTGCGCTCGATGTAGCCGTAGCCGGTCTCGGGGCGGCTGGGGGTGAGGCCGATCGTCACCAGCCAGTCACCCGCCCGGGCGGCGGCGATACCGGTGCGCACCGCCGCTTCGAACGCCGCCTGATCGCGGACATCGTGATCGGCGGCGAAGCTCCCCATCACCGCGTCGGGATCGTGCCGGGCGATGATCGCCGCCGCCAGCGCGATCGCCGGCCCGGAGCCTTTCGGCGCCGGCTCGACGACGATGCGGCTCTCCGGGAGGGTTGGCAGCTGCCGCCCGACCGCGACCGCGTGCGCCGGTCCGCAGATGACGAGTGTCTGGTCGATCGGGGCGAGATTGCCGAGGCGATCGACCGTTTGCTGAAGCAACGAGCGGTCGCCGAGCAGCGGCAGGAGGAATTTCGGTTTGGCCGCGCGGCTGAGCGGCCAGAGCCGCGTGCCGGAACCGCCGGCGGGGATCACCGCCCAGAACGATCCCGCCACCGGTGATCCTGTTTCGCCGTCGTCCATCGTGCCGATGTCCTTGCGCTGCGCCCGTGGGCGTACGAACCGGTCGCCTGATCCGATCGGGTACCGTATGCGTTAACTTTCGCACGGATCGGGACCGCCTGGCGGTAAATCGGCTGTCGGCGCGCCCGAATCGATCCATACCGCTGCGAGGAGGCGATGGAACAGGTTCAGCTGCACTGGATGCGATTGAAGTCGAGCCTCTGGTTTTTTCCGGGCCTGCTGACGGCGCTCGGCATGGTGCTGGCCATGACGACCGTCCGGATCGACGAAGCGATCGACACGACCGGCCGGGCGGAATCGATCTGGCTTTTCGGCGGCGGCGCATCCGGAGCGCGCGGGGTGCTCTCGGCGATCGCCAGCACCACCGTGACGGTTGCCGGTACGGTGTTTTCGATCGTGGTCGTTGCGCTGCAACTTGCCTCGAACCAGTTCACGCCGCGCGTCATGCGCGCCATCATGCAGGATCGGGTCAATCAGGTCACGCTGGGCGCGTTTCTTGGCACCTTCACCTATTCGCTGCTCGTTCTCCGCAGCGTTCGCTCTGGCACCGATCTCGACGTGCCGTTCGTGCCGGCGCTTGCCGTATCGATCGCCATTGTTCTCGCGTTGACCTGCATGGGGTTGCTCATCTACTTCATTCATCACGCGGCACGTTCCATGGAAGCGTCCACGGTCACCGATCGCGTCGCCGAAGATGTGCAGCGCATGGTCGATCTAACCTTTCCCACCGATCCGGTGCCGGTTAGCGACCAACTCGGACAGACGATGGAATCGGAGCCGCCGGAGTCGGTCGTCAGCAGACGATCAGGGTATCTGGCATCGGTCGATACGGACGGTCTGGTCGCGCTGGCGGCGGAGCGTGGCATGTTCATCCGGCTCGAGGTGCAGATCGGTGCGTTTCTCCTGCCGGGATCGCTGCTTGCGACGGTCTGGCGTCCTGACCGACCGAACGACGACACCGGCGTGGAATCGTTCGACGAGATTGCCGCGTCACTTCGATCCGCCATGCAGGTGCTGGACGATCCGGGCGAGCGCGACGATCTGCTCTACAACATGCAGCGGCTGGCCGATATCGCGGTCAAGGCGATGTCGCCAAGCATCAACGATCCCACGACCGCCCGTTTTTGCATCGATCGCATTGCCCTCGTGCTGGCGCGGGCAGCGACGAGATCGCGCCCCCGGGAACGCTTCGAGGATGCGGATGGTCTGCCACGGGTCATCTGGCGTCGTGATCCGTTCGATGAACTGGTGGAGATCGGCTTCGATCAACTCGGCCATTACGCCGCGTCCGATCTTCAAGTGATGCTGCACCTCTCCAACGCGCTCGAATCGATAGCGCAGATTGCCCCGGAGCACCGCAAGGGAGTGCTGCGGGCGCAGGCCGCGCTCCTCGTCGCGCGCGGCGAGGCCGCCCTTGCCACGGCGCCAGAGCGGCAACGCTTTGCGGATACAGTCGCCTGGTCGGCGGGGGTGCGGGTATGACGGCGATGCCAAGGGGCCCGATCGAACTGATCGCCGCCCTCGATCCGAAACCGTGGGGCGGCCGGGCGCTCGAACAATTCGGCTTCGCGCTGCCGCCCGGCGTATTGATCGGCGAGGCCCATCTCGCCGGCGCCGACGCCGTCGTGCGCAGCGGACCGCTTGCTGGCCGAACGCTTGCCGAGCTGATGGCGGCCGATCCTGACTGGCTGGCGGGCGAACGGGGACGGGCGGCGACCGGCGGATTGCCCCTGTTTCCCCTCCTGATCAAGCTGATCGATGCCCGCGAGGCCCTCTCGGTGCAGGTGCATCCGGATGATGCGGCTGCCCGACCGCTGGGCGGGGTCGGGAAGACCGAAGCGTGGCACATTCTGGCGGCCGAATCCGGCAGTCTGCTCTATCTGGGCCTGGACGATCCCGACGGCCTGGCTGAACTCGCCCGGCGATCGCGCGCCGGCGAGCGAACCGGCGACCTTTTGCGCGCGCACGCCCCCGTACCGGGCGAAACGCTGCTTCTCCCGGCCGGAACCATTCACGCGATCGGCGCGGGGTTGCTCATCTATGAAATCCAGCAGCCATCCGGCGTGACCTACCGCTTCGACGATTGGGGACGGCTCGGGAGCGATGGCCGGCCGCGCGAACTCCACATCGAGGAGAGCCTGGCCGTCGCGAAGGCTGAACTCCAGCCCGCACCGATCCCTCCGGTGAAACGTGCGCCGGGCCGCACGTTGCTCGTGACGAGCGACTACTTCTCGCTCGAGCGGATCGAACTGGCGGCCAGCGAATCGGCGACGCTCGATTATCCCGGCAGCCCGGCGGTGATCACGCTGCTCGCCGGCAGCGGGACGGTGGAAGCGGCCGGTGTATCCATTGCCGTCACTGCCGGCGAAACGGTCGTCATCCCACCCGGTGATCTGCCGGGAACCCTGATCGCAACGGGCTCCGCAGTTGCTTTTTATGGGTGGGTTTAGGCTAAAAACCCTCACCCCCGACGCCTCTCCCGCTGCGGCAGGAGAGGGGAGAACGATCTGGGATTCGACGGTGGTTCGCTGTTCTCGCTGCGGCAGGAGAGGGGAGAACGGTCAAAGGTTCGACAATGACTCCCCCTCTCCCGTCGCAACGGGAGAGGGGGCAGGGGGGTGAGGGTCAACTCGTTATTCCTCAACCACGAACGTGAAGAATCCGACGGTTTCCTCGCGCTCTTCGGTCGGTGGTTCGATGTCCATCACCAGCAGCGGATCGAAGATGCCGTCGCGGTCGTTGCCCGGTTCGTCCGGGAAATAGAGCTGGGTGGTCAGCACCGGACCGCCCGCCGCCTGCACCTTGACGTGGATGTGCCGGGTACGTCCCGGATAGACGCCGGGCACGATCGTTTCGAGCGTAAACCGACCCTCGTCATCGGTGAACTGGTGGCCGCGCAGTCGATACCCGACGTTGTCGTACACGCCGTCCGCATCGCAGTGCCAGAAATCGACCAGCGCTTTCGGGGCTGGATCGCAGCCGGAGGAGTAGACGAAACCGGTGACGGTCAGCGGTTCACCCGCGATGTCATCCTCGCGCAGCGATGTCCGCTCCGGGGAATCGGGTGTGAAGTACGGGCCTTCCGTTTGGGCGAGGGTGAGGTCGAGATCATCGTCGTCCCGGCACTCGGGAGTTGGCGCGAGCAGCGCCGCGCCGTCAGCGGCCGGGGTGCCGGTTTCCTCGGCGAAGGCGATTCCTGCCGAGTGCGATGCGGCCACCAGCAGCGCCAATGGTGCGGGGAGTGACAGGGCTCGTTTCTGGAGATCACGCCGGGTGATGCCCCGGTCGAACGCTTCTGGCATGGTGCACCTCGGGATTCGGACTGGTCGAGCGCGCTTCGCTCCTCACTCTCGCTGAGGATGCCGGTCGCGCGCAAGGCCGCGTGTGTGTCGCGGACAGCAAGACGGCGAGCGGCGATCCGCATTAAGATTGAGGCATCAGGGTAGCGGTACCGGTTGAGGAGGAACGGATTCGATGGCGAAGAAGAAATCGGGCGGTGGAGCGTTCCTGTTCGGCGCGTTGCTGGGTGGCGCGGCCGCCGCGGCGGCCGCGCTCTGGAACTCCCCGCAATCGGGCGAGCAAACGCGCCAGATGCTCACCGAGAAGCTCGAGAACACCCTCTTCACGGTGCTCGGCGCCGGAGAGGCGACGATCGCGCGGGTCTGGACGCCGGAGCGGCCGGAACCACTCGCTGATCCGATCGATCCGGTCAATCTGACGCAATAGCCACCCGGGAGGTATCACCGATATGTTTGGACACGCACGCACTGCGGTCAAGTTCTTCGTTTATGGCCTGCTGGTTGGGCTCTTCTTCGCGCCGCGCAGTGGCGCCGAAACCCGCGCGCAGGCGGTCGATTGCGTGGTCGGCGCGGTCAAGAAGGTCATGGGCGCCGCCAGCAACTAGAGCGGTTTCCGATGAGGCTGCCCCGCGTCTGACCACCAACCCCATCACTCAGGGTTGTCATGACGCGCGCCGCGCCATCGCGCATGAAAAAGGGGCGCCGCCGCTTTCGACCCACTCGTCACTCCGAG
>JADLGF010000043.1 GCA_020849415.1 Thermomicrobiales bacterium | reverse complement strand
GGCGAACTCCGCATTCTCCTCTGGCAGATGACCACGGTGCTCAATCCGCACACCTCGACCGGCACCAAGGATTACATCGCCGCGTCGTTGATGATCGAGCCGCTCCTCAATTTCTCTGAGGACACCTCGCTCGCCACGGCGCTCGCCGCCGAGGTGCCTTCGCTCGAAAACGGTGGCATCGCCGAAGATTTCTCGTCGGTCACCTACAAGCTGAAGGAAGGCGTCGTTTGGAGTGACGGCGAGCCGCTCACCGCCAACGACGTCAAGTTCACCTTCGAGTGGGTTTCGAACCCCGTCAACGCGGCCATCACCTTCCAGAACTACGCGAACGTCGAGTCCGTCGAAGTGATCGACGACCTGACGGCGAAGGTGAACTTCAAGACCCCGACCCTCGCGTGGTACGTGCCGTTCGTCGGCACCTTCGGTGGCTCGGTGCTGCCGGGCCACATCTGGGGCTTCGACGCGGCGAATGAGGAGCCGACGCTCGGCTTCCGCACCGCGCCGGTCGGCACCGGTCCCTTCAAACTCGTTTCCTTCTCGGAAGGCGTCGAGGTCAAGTACGAAGCCAATCCGCTTTACCGCGAACCCAACAAGCCCTACTTCGCCACGGTGAGCATCACCGGTGGCGCCGGCACGGCGGATGGCGCGGCCCGCGCCGTGCTGCAGACCAACGAGGCGGACTACGCCTGGAACCTGCAGGTCAATCCGGACGCCATCAACCAGATGCTCGAAGCGGGCAACGGCTACCTGCTGGCCAAGGCGCCCACGAGCACGGAATCGATCTACTTCAATTACACCGATCCGAACGTCGAGGGTTCGACGGGTGAGCGTTCCTCCCTGGAGAATCCGCACCCGGCGTTCACCGATTTCGCGGTCCGCCAGGCGATGAGCTTCGCGGTCGATCGCGACACGATCGCCAACGAGTTCTACGGCAACGGTCAGGGGGCTGCCTGGAGTTTCATCGTCGGCCTGCCGACGTACGACAACGGCAACTTCCCTTACAGCTACAACCCGGACCAGGCGAACCAGATTCTCGATGAGGCTGGCTGGGTGCTCGATGGCGGCGTTCGCTCCAAGGATGGGGTGGCACTGAGCTTCACCTACCAGACCACGATCAACCCGGTGCGCCAGGACACGCAGGCGGTCGTTCAGGCGAACCTGGCCGATGTCGGGATCGAAGTGGAACTCGTGAGCCACGATGCCACGATCTTCTTCGACTCGGGTGTCGGTAACGAGATGAACCTGACGCACTTCTACGCCGATCTGCAGATGTACACCTCGGAAATCCCGAGCCCGTTCCCGGTGGAGTACCTCAACGCGTTCTACGCCGGCGCGGAAAACATCAACGTGGCGCAGCAGGCGAACGACTGGTCGGGCGGCAACACCACCCGCTACGTCAACGCCGAGTTCGACGAGGCGCTCGATACGGCGCGCACGGCCACCGATCCCGAGATCGCCACGGAAGCGATCATCCGCTGCAGCGACATCCTCACGGATGACGCGGCGGTGCTGCCGTTGGTGGCGCGCTCGGCCTCGGTCAGCGGCCTGGCGAACACGATCCAGCAGGACAACATCGCGCTCGCCCCGTTCGAAGGGGACTTCTGGAACATCGCCAACTGGCGGCGTGTCGAGTAATCCTCCTCGCGTTCAGTTGAGGTGAACGAACGAACCCGGAGCGAACCATCGCTCCGGGTTCGTTTTTTGTGTTTCGGCGTGTGGGTGAACTCGATCATATCGTTGATGGAACCTGTGGCTCGAAGCCACAGGCTGAAGACGGAAGCGGCTCCGCCGCTGGGCGATGGCGGATGGTGATTCCTAATGCTGACGCTCGGTGATTTCGAGGTTGGCGTGGAGTTGGTTCGAAGCGTGGTGTTCCGCCTGGTTGCGGATGTACTCGAGCAGTCTCGGAATCTGATTCTCGTGAATTGAGTAGGCGCCGAACTCGCGCTGCCACCGAAATGTGGTTGAGCGGTCGCGCGCGTTCATGTATCGGCTTGAGTCGCCTTTGATGTGTCGAACGAAGAGCGAAACCGCGATGGTCGGCGGCAAGGCAACGAACATGTGCACGTGATCAGGCATGATTCCGAGTTCGTACTGAACGACGGACATTTCGGAACAGGTGAGACGGATCGAATCCCGTATTCGCTGTTCCCGCCGCGCATCAATCGTCGGTTCTCGATTTTTGGTCGACCAAACGAGGTGGTAGTAGAGCTTCCAGTGCGTCATGTGAGGAGCCCCGAATCGAAAGCATGTTCGCGATCAGATCAAGGAAGCGTACCCACCCCCATCGATGGCCACCCTCAGCGGCGGAGCCGCTTCCGTGTTCAGCCTGTGGTTTCGAACCACAGGTTTATCGGCGGCGATAATTATTCCGGCGCTTGTTGACCGTAGCCGCGGGGGAGGAATTTGCCGCTGCCGGCGCGGGCGAGCATCAGCGGCTGGCCGCCCCGGGTTTCGTCGTAGATCGTTTCGCCCCGGCGAATCGTGCGACGCACGCGCCCGGTGATCTCTTTCCCTTCCCAGGGCGACCACTGGTTGCGGTGGCGCAGATCCTCCGCGCGCACGATCCAGGTCTCCTCCGGATCGAAGAGCACGACATCAGCGTCCGAGCCGACCGTGAGCGTCCCCTTGCGCGGGTAGAGCCCGTAGATCTGGGCGGCGTTGGTGGCGATCATCCGCACGAACTGCGAGCGATTCATCCCCCGCCGGTTCACGGCCGCGTCGTAGAAGACAGGGAAGAGGGTTTGAATGCCGGAGAGGCCGTTCGGGGCGTTGAAGATGTTCTGCTCGCCCGCGGCCTTCTTCTCGGTCGTGAAGGCGCAGTGATCGGAACAGAGGTAATCGATCGTCTCATCGAGCACGTAGGGCCAGATGCGATCGACCTCCTCCTGATCCCGTAACGACGGCTGGCAGCGGGCGAAGCCGCGGCGGGCAATCAGATCGGTCGTGTTCAGGGTCAGGTACTGCGGGCAGGTTTCGACGGTCATCATGATCCCGCGCGCCCGCGCCTCGGTGATCAGGCCGAGCGCTTCGGCGGACGCGCAGTGGCAAATGTGGACCCAGCAGCCCGTCTCCCGCGCGAAGAGGATGGCGGTGTTGACCGCCGCGATCTCCGCGATCGGCGGCGCGGAATCGGCGTGCGCCAGGGGATCAGTGCGCCCCTCCTTGCGCATGCGGGCGATGCCCGCCCGTATCAGCACGTCCGATTCGGCGTGCAGCGCGTAGGGCAGCCCGGTTTCAGCGGCGATGCGCATGGCGGTGAGCAGCTGATCGTCGTTGACCGCCGGGAAGGAGGGCGAGGTGGAGGCCATGAACGATTTGAAGCCGACCGCGCCGGCTTCGGCCATCGCCGGGATTTCGGCCGGGTCTTGCAGCGGCTCACCGACGATCCCGCCCCAGAGGGCGACATCGACGATCGCGTTCTTGCCGACCTGGGCGATCTTCGCCTGGAGTTGGGCGGCGGAGATGGTGGTTGGATCGGCCTGGGGCATTTCGATCACGGTGGTGATCCCGCCGGCGGCGGCCCCGAGCGAACCGGTGGCGAAGCCCTCCGGCGTGAATTCATCCGGCTCGCGGAAGTGGGTGTGGGGATCGATGCCGCCCGGCATCACGAGCAAACCGGTGGCATCGATGCGATCGGCGTAGGGAATCTCGCTCCCGTCGGCCACGATGCCGGCGATGCGCTCGCCATCGATCACCAGATCGGCCCGGTATTCGCCCGTGTCGGTCACGATCGTG
>JADLGF010000042.1 GCA_020849415.1 Thermomicrobiales bacterium | reverse complement strand
GGACGACTGGTTTTTCCTGCAAACCAGCATGATCCGCCAGCGCAACCGGATCGAAGCGGCACTGCTCGCAGCCTGCGACCTGATCGAAACCCACCTCGGTTAAGCGTCGCGCGTATGCAAAACAAAGCCCGCCGGAGTCAATCCGGCGGGCTTTGTTGTGTCAACAGGATCCGGGAATTGTCACCCGGTGACGATGAACGCGTTGGTTTGCTGTCGCCAGACCGTTCCGTCCGCGCGCACCGAATTGGCGCCGATCGCCGCGTTCGCCGGAATCGTGACGTTGTAATTGCCGCTGCCGGTGTTCGATACGGTCACCGTGGTCAGCAGGACGAACGACGAGCCGATCTTCCAGCGAATTCGAACCGATTCACCCTTGGTGAACCCACGCAGCGAGACTTCGACCGATCCGCCTCGGGTTCCCGTTCCCGGGATCAGCTTGATCCGCGGCGCCACATCGAACGCAACGGTCCGGGTAACGGTGCTGGCATTGAAGATGATCTGATTGGCGGGTCCGCCCTCGGTGCCCGGGACCTTGAAGGAGCCTTCGGCTTCGCCGTAGGGATTCGTCTGTCCGGTGTACACAACCAGGGTACTGCCACCCGGACGCTTCCAGGTGACGGTCAACGGACGGTTCTTGGCGAATCCAACCAAGGAGAACGCCACGCTGTTGTTGACCGTTGTCCGGTATGTCTTCAGGTCGACCTTAGGCGACACGGAGAAATAGACATCGACGCTGCCTCCCCCGTTCCCGATGATGATCCGATGCTTACCATAGGTGGCGTTCGCGGGAATGGTGAATGAAAACGTTCCGGTGCTGTCATTCTCAACGTCGAGCGATCCGATCGTCTCGAACGAGCTTCCGGTGTAAAAGTGGACGGGGGGATTGGAACCAGGCAGCGGAGCGCCGCTGATCTCGCCGGTCATGACCTGATTGCGGCTCACCTTTCCCTCAGGAAGCGTGAACCTGGTTTGGAGATCGAAGGTGCCTGGAGAACGCGAGAAGAACTCCGTGCTTCCGAGGCCTGGAATGATCCTGAAATCCACGGCGATACGAAAGTTGTGCGTTGGACTCCCGTGAACCGCCGGGACGACGAAGGAACCAGAAGCGACGCCGGAAGCGTTCGTGGTCGCGTTCGTCAGAACGTTGAGGTCTTGACCCGGCATCGTGCCAAGCACAACCTGCAACGGCGCATCCGGCGGAAAATCACTGACCTGATAGGTGATGACGTCACCGACGAATCCCTCGAGGGCGCTGAACGTGACCTGCGGGTTCGGCCCCGGCGGCCCAAACGCCGAATAGGTCGGCGTCTCCTCAGTGCACGTGAACCTGGCGGCCGTGACGCGGTTGATGACGAGGCTCACCACAAACTCGGCATGCTCATCAAGGGTAACGCCGAAAACGAAGCCATAACTACCGGCGCTGGGGATATCATCCACCGGCGTTGACACGTAGTCGTAACTTGGATCGTGCCACTCGGCGAGCAGTTCTCCATCCTTATTGATGGCACCTGTGGAACTGAATGTCGCGGTACCGGTGGTGCAATCCAATGACGTAAAGCGAACAATCGGCAGATCGGGTGTCACGCACGTGATCGATGGGGTCTCGCCAAAGGCGGAAGCAGAGAGCCGAACTTCGTTTACGCCGCCCTCGGCGGGAACGAAGGTGAAGTTACTCGCGTAGAGGCCTGGCGCCTCATATCCGATAACGTTGAACAACGTTCGGGTGTAGCGGAGGCCGTCAGTTGCAACGGAACGAATTTCGAGATTGACGGCAACGAAGTGGGTGTTAGGCGCAGCCGGGTTTGGATAGGTGATCTCCATAACGAATGCGCCAGTAACGCAGTCGACCGACACGAAGCGGAACACCGGTTCACCGTTCGCAAGCTCGAACTCGTCGGTCTCGGCAGCCGGGGTTTCGATTGGGTCCTCAGCCTCGGGTGTGGCCGGAACGTCGCTCGGCTCGACCACCGTTTCAGGAGTCGATTCGGCTGACTCGGACTCGCCTGGCTGAGGCGTCTCGACGGGATCGACCACGATATCGGTCGCGATCTCTTCGGCGACGGGCGTCGCAGAGTCCTGAGCGCGTACCGGGATTCCGGAAACAAGTTGCATTACGAGCAAGACCGCGGAGACCACGATCATGACTCGCCGCAGGCGAGAGGATGACATCCGGTTTACTCCACCCGAGATACGACCGAACCAAATGGATTGTTGCGGAGGCAACTGTGCGGCAGGATAGCACATTGGTTAGCACAACGAGGCCGAACGTTTCTTCCTGGAGAAGGGTGACGTCCGTCGTTCGAACATACGAACACGGGCGGTCCAGATTGGACCGCCCGCTCGGCGTAAAAATGGGATTCGGAGAGTACCGGATCAGGAGCGGAAGACCGGCTCCAGGTGCTTGCTGGGGCAAGCGGGGACGAACGCCGGCAGTTCCGGATCGATGTCGGAGAAGGTCAGGCGGGGAGCGCCCGGTACGAGATCGGCGATCGCGCCCAGCAGATCGTTCAGCGGCTGGTGGAAGACCCCGAGCGCCGTCTGCTTGATCTCACCGCTCGGATCGATCAGGAACCAGCTCGGGGTCGCTTCGATGGCGTACGACTGCGACATGGGGAAGGGATCGGGATCGAGCACGAAGGGCAGGTCGACTTCGGAGCGGCGCTTGAACGATCGCGTCACGTTCGGAGAATCCTGCGACACCGCAACGATCGTGAGCGGTGCATCGCCAAGCTGCTTCTGCAGCGTTGAGGCGAAGGGCAGCCCGATCTTGCACGATTTGCACGAGGTCTTGAGCAGAATCACCAGCAGCGCGTTGCCATTGGCCATCGCGCGCAGGGTAGTCGATTCACCATCGATCGTGGTGACGGGCAAATCGAGATCAGGAGCGGCCGAGCCGGCGGTAAGCATGTTGGAAACCTCCCGGATAGAAAAGCAAGCAAACCCATTACCCTGATTCTAGTCTATCTCACCCAATACTTCCATTTGGATAGCATGAAGAATCGTCGCGAACGTGTCTAAAGAGTCGGCCGCTTGGGCTGCCACCGCTGTGCCCGTCACCCTGAGTGAAGCGAAGGGCCCGACGCGAAGCGATGGTACGAAGAGACGCCGCTTCCACGCGAAAACCCGCTTCGCGTCGAGTGCCTCACGTCCGTTCGGAATGACGGGTTTGGCGGACGGTATAGAAACAACGAACCCCCGCGCCGGCATACCGATGCGGGGGTTCATGAACACTTTGTCTAGCGATCCTCGATCGGCGTGAACTTCTTGTCGGTTCGGCCGACGAATTCCGACTGCGGCCGGATCAGGCGATTGTGCGCCACCTGCTCCAGCACGTGCGCGCTGTACCCGACCG
>JADLGF010000041.1 GCA_020849415.1 Thermomicrobiales bacterium | reverse complement strand
GTGATCGAGAAAGAGGCGAACCCCGCGTCGATCAGCGCGGGCGATACGGCGAACTACACCGTCACCGTCACCAACAACGGCGCGGGCACGGCCTACGACGTGGTGGTGATCGATACGTTGCCCTTCGACGCCGAGTGGACCTTGACCCCGTCCGCGGGCACGTGCACCCTGCCGAACGAGCAGGGTCAGGTGACCTGCGACCTCGGCGATATCGTCGCTGATGGAGTCGTGACCATCGAGGTCTCCGCGCCGACCACCGCCACCGAGTGCGGCGCGCAGGAGAACCGGGTCACGGTCGATGCGTCGAACCTGACGGACGAGCCGACGGAACCGGATGATCGCGCAGCGAGCGCCACCGTCACGGTCAACTGCCCGGATCTGGTGGTTGAGAAGGTTGCCGGCGAGGAAACGATCAACGCCGGCGACGAAATCAGCTTCACCATCACCGTCACCAACAACGGCGCGGGCACGGCCTACGATGTCGTCCTGACCGACGTGCTGCCGCTCGGCATCACCTGGGATGTCGACGACGAAGCGGCCTGCGAGATCGAGAACGGCACGCTGACGTGTGCATGGGACGAAATCGTTGCCGGTGAGCACGAGAGCGTCACGATCAGTGGCACCACCGATGCCGGTGACTGCGGCGAAGTGACGAACACGGCGACGATCGAGGCCTCGAACCTGACGGCCGAACCGACCACCGAGGGTGATCGCAGCTCGACCGCCACGGTGACGGTCGATTGCCCGGTCGTCAGCATCGACAAGCTGGCCGTCGATAGCGAGGGCAACGAAACCTCCACGCCGATCGGCCCCGGCGATGCGGTGTCGTTCAAGATCGTGGTTGAGAACAGCGGCGATGGCAGCGCCTACGACGTCGTCATCACCGACACCCTGCCGGTCGGCATCGCCTGGACGATCACCAGCGTGATTGGCTCCAGCGACGCGATCGATACCGAAAGCTGCGCGATCGAGAACGGCATCCTCACCTGCGATGTCGGCACGATGCCGGCGGATAGCACGATCGCCGTCACCATCAGCGGCCTGACGCCGGCCGATAGCTGCAACCCGATCGAGAACAGCGCCACCGTCAGTTCCACCAACTGGTCCGGACAGGTGCTCCTGGCCGCCGAGACCTCGGCCTCGGCGGTGATGCCGATGAACTGCCCGGTGGAGATACAGAAGGTTGGTCCGGATGGTGAAAGCCCGCTGGCCGGCGCCTGCTTCACCCTGACCGACGGTGAGGTGACCTTCGGACCGGAGTGCGTGGATGAAAACGGCCGCGCGCGCTTCGAGATGATCCCGGTCGGCACCTATACGGTGACCGAAACGACGACCCCGGTTGGCTACCAGCCGATCGAGGAGTTCGATATCGAACTCGTCTACGGTGAGATCGTGACCGTCACGGTGATCAACGAACGCCAACCGCTGGTCGTCAAGCTCGACTGCCAGGTCGATCCGGGCGCGGTCGATCTCGATCGGCTGGCGAGCGATCCGGCGTACGCGCCGGAGGGATGTGAGCGGGTCGAGGGCGTCGCCTTCACCGCCACCGCCAACGGCGAACCGATCGCCGGCAGCTTCATCACCGGCGCTGACGGCACGGTGCGCATCCCGGCGGTGACCGGCGACGAACTGGTGATCACGGAGGATGTGACCACGGCGACCCCGGGCTACCTGCCGCGGGAGAACCCGATCACGATCGATCCGGTCCCCGGTACTGGCGGCGTGGCGGCCTTCGTCAACCTGCCGCAGGATGGCGAACTCAACCTGCTCAAGGTGATCTGCGAGAGCGACGAGGCGCGGCAGCCGATCTTCGAAACGGTCGACAGCGCCGGCTTCCAGGTGCCGGACGGCTGCTGGCGCGGCGCGGGCCTGAGCTTCACGATCAGCGGCGGCGATCTCACCAGCCCGGTGACGATAACCACCGATCGCAACGGCGAAGCGAACCTGACGCTGCGGTTCGGCGCCTACACGGTGACGGAAGTCTCCACCGGCGCGAGCACGAGCATCACGATCACGGCGAACGTTACGACCTACCTGCGCGTCACGAACTTCGAGCCGGAGACTCCGGGCGTCGATCCGACGCCGACGCCGTCGCCGACGAAGCCGATCGAGGAGTTGCCGGATACCGGCGCCGGCTTCACGGGCGGCTCGATGCTGATGCTGATCCTGCCGATGCTGGCCCTGCTGCTCATGGTGGCCGGAGCGATGCTCATGACCAACGCGAAGCGCACCCGCAGGAGCTGACCTGACCGGCATACGCCGAACGAAACCGGAGCCCGGGGGCAATGCGCCCCCGGGCTCCGGCAGTTAAAGCGGATGCACATGACGTTGACAGGCATCGAACGCCGCAGGCTGGCTTTGTAGGGGAGGCCCTTGTGGCCTCCCGGTCGCCCGCAGGCGACGAACGTCGTACGCAACGGTCTGGTTTCCCCGGGAAACACCCTGATTCGCACCGGGTGGACCATCGCCTGCGGGCGATCGGGCGCCCACAAGAGACGCCCCTACAAAGGATGGGTTCAGTTTGGTGTGGCGACGCCGCCGTCGAAACTCGCCTTAGCGGTGCGCTCTACAGCCCCGATGGTTCCAGGAGCAGCGAGCGCAGTTCGGCCATGGCGCCGGCCGGGACGCCGGAATCGGCCAGGAGCTGTTCGGTGCCACCAAAGCGGGTATCGATCAATCCCAGGAAATCGCGCATCGTTGCCGCCGGCGCCGCCATCAGGTCTGGCCGAATGGCGTCGATCTCCGCGAGGAGTTCGGCGTTGTCGGTCGCGCGCAAGTGCGCCACCAGTTCGTGGAAGTTCGTTTCGGTAATGGCGTAATCGGTGACGATCGTTTCGTCATCGACGCCGAGTGACCGGAGCAGGATCGAAACAACGATGCCGGTGCGATCCTTACCGACCGCGCAGTGGATCACGGCGGGGTAGTGGGCGGTGTTGGCAAGCGTATCGAAGACGCCGCGAATCGTTTCGGCGCCGGTATCGAGCAGCCCGGCGTAGAGATCGGCCAGCTTCGGCAGCGCGTCGAGATCGTCGGGATCGACCGGGTCGTTCAGGAACGGGTGGTGCCGATGGTTCGTGCCGTGCGCCACGAGCAGCGGGCTTGGTCCGGTGCGCTCGATCTCGGCGCGTGTCCGTAGATCGATCAAGGTCGCCAGCCCAAGTGGTCGGAGTGTATCGAGGTCCTCCGGCGTCAGTCGGAAGAGTGCGTCGCTCCGGAAAACCCGTTCCCAGCGCACCGTTTTTCCGTCGGCCCCGGCGTACCCGCCGATATCCCGGAAGTTGTAGCTCCCCTGTAACCGAATCCTGCGCTCACGTTGCTCCATCGAGCCCTCCGAAAGTCTTCACGTTGCCGGACTGATTGGCATAGTTCCGGCGAATCATTGCGGTCGTCTTCACCATGCCGAATCGTTCGTAATACGACGCCAGTGTGGCATCACACGCCAGATCAATCATGTAGAACGTGTTGAGTTCAAACAGCATTTGCCGCACAAGCTCAGAGCCGATGCCCTGGCCCTGATACGGTGGCAACACCTCGAGCAGCGGGATGTAGGCCGAGAGCACGCCGTCGCTGACCGCCGTGATGAATCCGATCACATCGCCCGAGGCTGAATCGATCGCCAGCACCCGGTGACTGCTCCCGCGCAACAACCGCAAGAACGTCTCCGCTGACGGCGGATTCGGCCACCCAACGAAGAACCCGGTCAACTGGCCGGCGGTCAACCCGTCCAGCGACGTCGTGTAGCGAATGTCAGCCTTCATTCCGGTGGAACCTTCGACCCGCCGGCGATGATTCCTCACGCCTCACGCCTCGTTCAACTCGCGCGCAAGCGCCGTTCCGCGATCTGACGGAAGCGCTGCCGGGCATCGAGCCGGGCGCGCAGCTTGTCGTGCGCCACCACCAGTTCGTTCAGTTTCTCGGTCAGTTTTTCGCTCTTGTCGTGCGCTTCGGCGGCGAGCTTCTCGATCACATCGTCGATCAATTCGGTGGCGCGCCAGTACTCGTAGGTGCGGCTGCCGCGCAGCGTCTGGATCTGCATTTCGAGGCCGGTGATGGCGGTATCGAGCCGGTCGATCTCGAGCGTGGCCCAGGCGAGCCGCTCGATGATCGGGCGGTAGCCGAAGGTGGGATCGTCCCGCTCCGTTTCCCGCGCGATCATCTCCAGCGCCGCCAGATTGCGCTCGGCGAAGGCGTCGTTGATGCGCAGCATCATCTCCTCGCGCCGCTGGCGTTCCTCGGGCGTGGTGGCGAGATCAGGGTGGAAACGCTTGGCGAGTTGCCGGTAAACGGTACGGAGCGCCTCGGCGGTTTCCGGATCGATCGGTGGACGGCGACGCTTGGCGGACGCGCGTTCGAACTCCGGATCAGGGCCCTCTTCATCATCATGAAAGGGGGGCGGATCGGCCACTGTGGAGTCTCGATTGGCAATGCGGGTTTTCAGAAGGGTGATGCGATCGCGATACTCGGCGATGTCCTTGCGCAGGCGGTCGATTTCGGTGTGGAGCGAGCCTATGCGGGCGCGGTACTGGCGTTCGAATTCGTTCAGTGCCGCGGAAAGCGTGCCGAGTTCCGCTTGCAGTTCAGCGACGCGCAGGCGGCGCGCCTCGATCGTAATTTGCCGCGCGGCGTACTCCAGCTCTTCGCTGGTGACGATGCGTTCCAGTTCCTTCATGCGCCCCCCGGGGTTTCCCCTCCGCACCGCCGGTGCGTTCGCAGTTGAACATTGTGCTTCAT
>JADLGF010000040.1 GCA_020849415.1 Thermomicrobiales bacterium | reverse complement strand
TTGGGCCGTCCACGATACCGTCAGGCTAAAGACCAACGCTAAGGACGGAAGCGCCTCCGGCGCTTGGGTTGGCTTTTATCGCACCCAGGTGCCGGAGGCATTTCCGTCTCCAGTCCCAGACTTCCAGTCTGAGAGAGATACCGGCGGCGCCCGAAGCGGGTATCTTATCCGGAGCAGATTCGCAACCAGTTCTCGGGAGTACCTGAAACAATGACGAACGAAATGTCCGACGCCCCGGTGACCGCTGTTTCGCGCCAGGCGATCGTCGCGGCCTGGCAGGCGGCGAACGAGATCGTGCAGGCCCACTACGAAACGGGCGCGATCGATGCCTTCCCGATCTACACGGAGGATGGCGGGCTCGAAAAGTTCATGATCACCCGCCGGCTCGCCTGCGTTGTGCACAATGGCGATCTACCCGATCAGTACGGCACGCTGCAGCTGACGGCGGACGATACACCACGGTACACGCGTGGCGACAAGTCATTCGATTCTTCCGATCGCACCCGGTTGCTGGCGGAATTCGAAGGAACCGATGAGCCGCTCGAGGGTCACGAACGGTGCTGGCACCGGTACGCCGGCGCCCAGTACGGGCGCATTTACCAGGCGGTGACGGAACTGGTCGCGGAGTATCCGCAGGTTTCGGCGGCGAGGGAAATCTACGTCGACAAGGAGTTCGATGAAGGCACCTATCACCCGCTCTACCTGCACTCGTTCGTGCAGGAACCGCAGATGGTGTACGACTGGTTCGCCATCGAAGCGGACGATCAGGCCGTCTTCATCCGGATCAGCGGCGAGGCGACGATCTTCCGCTCCGAAACCGGCACCTGGCGCTTCATCGGCGCGGTGATGAAGGATGCGACCACCGCCGAACTGAAAGCGCAATTCATCGAGTGGCTGCAACTCGACAAGTAACATCGTTTTGGATGAGCCCCCGCGACCGTCGGTCGCGGGGGCTTTCCTGATCGGGGAGGGCACCATGACCATCGATCGACCCCTTGGTGAGCCGCTGCCGGATTGGACGCCGCGACCGACGGCTGTCGCGGTCCGGATCGAGGGTCGCGCCGTCAATGTCGAGCCGCTCGATGTCGTCCGGCACGCCGCCGATCTGTTCGAGGCGGCGCAGGGGGAGGGGAGCGATCCCTGGCTCTACACCTATCTCGGCAGCGGTCCGTTCGAAACGTTTGACGGGTTTCGGGGGTGGCTGGAGGGGTTCGCGGCTGATCCGGGACTGGGCGTCTTCGTGGTGATCGATCGCGCGAGCGGCCGGGCGATCGGCTGCGCCTCGATGATGCGCATGGACCCGGCGAATGGCGTGGTGGAGATCGGCAATATTTTCTACGGTGGCGGTTTGCAGCGGACGACCGGCTCGACCGAAGCCTTCTTCCTGATCGCGGATTACGTTTTCCGGACCCTCGGCTACCGGCGGTTCGAGTGGAAGTGCAACGCACTCCACGAACGATCGCGCCGGGCGGCGCTGCGCTTCGGCTTCACCTTCGAGGGCATCTTCCGGCAGCACCTGATCGTGAAGGGGCGGAACCGCGATACCGCCTGGTTCGCCAT
Organism: Thermomicrobiales bacterium; assembly: GCA_020849415.1. GTDB lineage: Bacteria > Chloroflexota > Chloroflexia > Thermomicrobiales > UBA6265 > JADLGF01. Next base: position 2,362 of record JADLGF010000040.1, on the reverse strand, counting down.
GCTCGATCACGAGTGGGTATCAACGATCCGCCCGGCTTTGGTCGCCTGGCTCGACCCCTCCAACTTCGACGCCGACGGCAACCAATTGCAGCGCCTGGAAACGATCCGAGGCAATCTCTCCTAGACGCAATTCCTCATGCTTCTCGAAAACATTCAGCATCAAACCCAAGCCGTGTAGGGGAGGCCCTTGTGGCCTCCCGCGGTCGCCCGCAGGCGACCGTCTCCTTCCCCGACAGCCATTTCCCCGGTGGAATCGCTCCGAATCGAACCGGGCAGACCATCGCCTGCGGGCGATCGGGCGCCCACAAGGGACGCCCCTACACCCCTTGATTGCAACCCGGGATGATGGCCCTTGATGTGAGTCAGCGTATGACTGTTTCCGCGCGGGGGATGGTCACGTTGATGCGCTGGACCGAAGGGCTCGATGTCAGGGCTTCGATCACGAAGGAGCGGGCCGACCGAATCCCCTCCGCCATCACCCGTTCGGCCTGATCGCCATCGCCCGTGATCAGCGCCTCGACCAGTTCGCTGTGCTCGTGGAAGGCGTCCTGGTTCCGGTCACCCAGCACGTGCGCCAGGTGATTGAGCCGTTGCTCACGTTCGAGCAGTGACGACACGATTTCCGCGATGAGATCGTTGCCGGACGCCCGGGCGACCGTGATGTGGAATTCCGCGTTCGCCTGCAGGAAGCGTTCGGCGCTATCGCGATCCCCCGGCACATACTGCGCCGAGCAGAGCTGGTTCAGGCGTTCGAGTTGATCCGGATCGATGCGCCCCGCCGCCTGCCGGGCGGCCACCGGCTCGATCATCAGACGCAGTTCGAAGAGTTCATGCGCGTCTTTCAGGGTGATCGGACGGACCACGTAGCGATTGCGGGTATCGGTGCGAATCAACTGCTGCTGGTAGAGCCGCTTCAGCGCCGGCCTCACAACCGACCGGCTGAGTCCGAACCGCTCGGCGAGTTGTTCCTCGGTGACCTGACTGCCCGGTTCGAGGTCGCAGCGGAGAATCGCCCGCTTGATCTGATCGTACGCACGATCGGCCATCGAGCGCGTTGCCGTGCCCGCCCCGGCGCCGTTGCCTTCCTCTGGTGTTGACATGATTCCTCCGACCCCTTGCCCGTTCGGCAGGCTCACGCCGCGCCGGAGCGCGGTCACGTGCCGTGGAGGTTCAGGGCGCCGATTCCGTTCGCCCTGACGGTGATTGCCGGGCCGCTCAATTCTAGTGCGTCGGCGTAACACCGATTGGTTTACAGGAATGGCGCTCCGGGAGACCGGTTACATAGTATCAGGCTCCCAAGACTATTCCCTCAGGCTCCCGAACATGATACGCTGTTTGCAATTCACACGATGTTGATCCGGCTTCGAGGCTTCCACGGTCGCACAGATCCCGTTCGGGTATCGCGATGAAGGGGCGAGAATGGCGCAATACATCGTCAAGCGATTGCTCCTGGCTATTCCGACCATCGTCGGCGCCATCACGCTGGTCTTCTTCGCGATGCACCTCGCGCCGGGCGATCCGATGTCGCTCTTCATCCCGCCTGATCTGCCTCCGGCGCGCACCGAGGAACTCCAGCGCGAAGTCAACGCCAAGTACGGCTTCGACAAGCCGCTCTACCAGCAGTACATCGATTACGTGGGGCGACTCTCGCGCGGGGACTTCGGCAACTCGCTCCGGGAGGGCACTCCCGTTTGGGACAACCTGGAGCGCCGGATTCCGAACACCCTCCGGCTCGGCCTGACTGCCCTCTGCGTGTCGACGGTGCTCGGCATAGCGATCGGGACGCTGGCGGCGATCTACCGGGGGTCGTGGATCGACCACTTCTCCATGTTCATCTCGCTCCTCGGGGTGTCAGTGCCGAGCTTCTGGCTCGGCTTGACGTTGATCCTCCTGTTCGCGGTCCGGCTCGCCTGGCTGCCGCCATCGGGGCTGGGCGATGGCGTTTTCACCTGGAACCTGGTCATGCCGGTATCGGTGCTGGCGTTGGGGAGCATCGGCAGCCTGGCCCGCTACACCCGCTCCTGCATGCTGGAAGTGATCAACAACGATTACGTGCGCACGGCCCGGGCGAAAGGGCTGCGGGAGCGATCGGTGATGTTGCGGCACGCCCTGCGTAACGCCCTGATCCCGATCGTGACGATCCTCGGCCTCAACTTCGGATTTGTCCTCAGCGGCGCCGTGATCGTCGAATCGGTCTTCGCCTGGCCCGGCATCGGCCGGTACCTGATCGACGGGGTGAACGGGCGGGACTTTCCGGTCGTTCAGGCCACGGTGCTGTTGATTGCCATCGCGTTCGTCTTCGGGAACCTGGTCACCGATCTGGTGCTGGTCTATCTCGATCCGCGCATTCGGCTCGAGTAGC
>JADLGF010000039.1 GCA_020849415.1 Thermomicrobiales bacterium | reverse complement strand
GCATAGCCCATACGTACCATTTGCGGAAGAGTACGTCCTAGGAATATGTGTGTCAACAACCGCGCACTGTCCACGATCAGCCGCAATCGCAAAAACGACCTCATCTGCTCGGCGGCAACTGATGCCTGGAGCTCGCATCGCGTCATTCCGGGTCAGCGCAACGCGCCACGCTCGCTCGATGAACGCGCACCCCCGATGGCGTGGCTGATCGTTTTATCCCGATATGACGGGGTATTTTTCTCCAGCCGCATTCCTGACGACCACCGGAGCACACGAATCGAGCACGCAATGGCGCGCAGGCTACCGCTTTTGGGTGGGGTCCTTCGATTTGGTACTTTTGGGGCGTCTGTTTGACCGTCGGTGATTATGTCCGAATGGGTTTACTGGATATTCCCCGCATCCGTATATGGCCGATATGTCTCACCCCGATAGTCCTGTCAGGCCGTTCGGGCGCGTGCGAATCCTCGCCCCGAGAGCGGCGAGTCGCGGCCGCGAGGGTGGCGACACTCGCCGCGGTATGGGCGTCCTCGATATGAAAACAGCAGCGTCAACAGTCCCCTTCCACCCATCCAGTCACTCCGGGTTGGCATGACGCGCGCCTCGCCACCGCGCATGAAAACGGGCGTGCCGACCGTTCCCTCCCACCAACCCCATCACTCCGAGGAATCGAGAAGTCCGACGCGGGTTGGAAGTGGGCGCCGGGGACAGCACGATCGACCACCGCTTCAACGGCCGGAGCCCGGGGGCAATGTGCCCCCGGGCTCCGGTTTCGTTCGGCGTTTGCCGTGCAGGTTAGCGCTTGCGGCCGCGCGTCGCGTTGGTCGCGAGCATCGCGCCGGCCACCATGAGCAGCAGGGCCAGCATCGGCAGGATGAGCATCAGCATCGAACCACTCGCGCTACCGCTACCGGTATCGGGCAGCCGTTCGATCGGGGTCTTCGGATCCGGCGTCGGCGACGGCGTCGGATCGATGCCCGGAATCTCCGGCTCGAAGTTCGTGATCCGAACATGGACCGTGGTGTTCGCCAGGACAGTCACCTCGTAGCTCGCGCCCGTGGAAACTTCCGTCAGGGTGTAGGTACCGAAGCGCAGGCTCAGTTCGGCCTCGCCGTTGCGGTCAGTCGTGATCTCGATCGGGCTGGTGAGGTGTCCACCGCTGATGGTGAAGGCCACACCCGCGCCGCGCCAGCAGCCGTCCGGCACCCGCATGAGCGAACCGTTCAGCGTCTCGAAGATCGGCGCCTGGGCCTCCTCGCTCTGGCAGACGACCTTGAGCAGCCTCAGGTTGCCATCCTGCGCCAGGTTGACAAAGGCGGCCACGCTACCGTCCATCGTCACCGGATCGATCGTGATCGGGTTCTCCCGCGGCAGGAAGCCCGGGGTCGCCGTAATGATGTCTTCGGTGATCACCAGCTTGTCGCCGGTGGTCGCGTGGACCATCACCGTGCCGTCAGGGCCGGTCACGTAGCTCCGGAAGATCTGTTGGCCATTGATAGCCGTCGTGAAGCTGACTCCCTCGACCCGAACGCAGTCGTCCGGCGCGTAGGTCGGATCGCTGGCCAGGCGCTCGAGATCGAGATCGCCCGGATCGACGAGGCAGTCGAGCTTGACCACCAGCGGCAGGCGGTGATTGACGGCGGTGACCAGCATCGTGTCGCCGTACTCGACCTCGATATCGACCGACTTCATCTGCTGGTAGCCAGCCGGCACCGTCGATTCCGTCAGGGTGTAGAGGCCGACCGGGATCAGCTCGAAGCGCGCGCGGCCGTTTTCGTCCACACACACCGGGCCGTAGGTGACATCGCTGTTGTTCAGGGTGAAGCAGGCGCCGGCCAGCGGGCTCTCTCCATCCGGTCCAACCTTCTGGATGTCGACGTTGCAGTCCATCGCCTGGGTGGCGGTGTCAGACGGGTCTTCCTCATCGGTCGTGTTGCTGGAGGAAACCGACGCCGTGTTCGTCACCGGGGCGCAGAGGCTATCCGGCGTGAGGCCGCTGATGATCACATCGATGCTCGCGCCTGGCGCCAGCGTGCCAACCTCGCAGGTGAGCACCCCGTCGACGATGGCACAGCCATCCACGTTCACCGATTCATCCGAGCCGACGACGCTCTTGATCGACCAGTCGATGCCGACCGGGAGGTTGTCGGAGATCACCACGTCGTAGGCATTGCCTTCGCCGTTGTTCGCCACGCTGATCTTGAAGGCAACCTCGTCGCCAGGGCTGATCGGCGTGGTTCGCTCAGCGCCCTCGCCATCGACGGCGGTCTTCTCGATCACCAGGTCGGAGCAGTTGACCACGGCTTCGTCGGTCGATTCGAGATCGTCCTCGTTCGCGCGGTTCTCATCGGTCAGGTTCGAAGCGTCGACCGTCGCCATGTTCCGGATGACGCCGCAGTCGGCCGCATCCGTCGTGCCGCTGATCTTGATTTCGACCGAGGCGCCCGCCTCGATCTTGTCCCATTCACAGGTCAGGACGCCGTTTTCGATCTCGCAGGCGTCGATTGTCTCCGTCCAGGTGACCTGGGTCGGGAGCACGTCGGTCAGCACTTCGTCGTAGGCATCACCCTCGCCGCTGTTCGTGATGGTGATCGTGAAGCCGATCGTATCGCCGGCGCTGATCTCCGCATCGTCCGCCGTCTTGACGACCTTCAGATACGGGCAGTTGACGGTGACTTCGTCGGTCGATTCGACATCGTCCTCGTTCTCACGGTTCTCGTCGGTCAGGTTCGAAGCGTCGACCATCGCTGTGTTCGCGATGACACCGCAGTCGTCCGCGTCCGTCGTGCCGCTGATCTTGACTTCGACCGAGGCGCCCGCGGCGATCTCGTCCCATTCACAGGTCAGGGTGCCGTTCACGATCTCGCAGGCGTCGGTGTTCTCCGTCCAGGTGACCTGGGTCGGGAGCACGTCGGTCAGGACCACATCGTAGGCATCGCCTTCGCCACTGTTGGTGACCGTGATCGTGAAGCCGATCGCATCGCCGGCGTTGATCTCCGCCTTGTCCGCGGTCTTGACGACCGTGAGCCAGGCGCAGTTGACATCGACATCATCGGTCGATTCCCGCTGATCGCGGTTCTCGTCGGTGGTCGG
>JADLGF010000038.1 GCA_020849415.1 Thermomicrobiales bacterium | reverse complement strand
TGCTGCAGTTGCTCGTGGCCCCACTTGCCCGCTTCGCAGGTGTAGCCGTGATTGACGCCCTTTTCCCAGAGGTGGGAAACGCGCCGGACCACACCCTTGTTCGATTCGACGTTGATCGTGCAGCCGCCGTCGCAGAAACCGCAGACCGTTTCGGTCGTGTCGAGTTCCCACGGGTGGTGGGCGAAGTGGCGATCGGTGAGCGCGCCGACCGGGCAAACGGCGATGCACATGCCGCAGTTGGTGCAGTCGGTTTCGGAAAGATCGACCCCGTAGGCCGGCGAGATGCTCGCCTCGGCGCTGCGGATCGTTCCCTCGATGGCCGTGACGCCGATCACCTCGTCGCAGACCCGCGTGCAGCGGGTGCACATGATGCAGCGGTCCCACTTGTAGTCGATGGTGTCGCTGAAGTGGGTGTAGGCCTGAGCCATCTTCGGCCGGCGGTAGGGGTTCGAATTGACGTTGTGAAGGTAGGTGTTGTCCTGCAGGTAGCACTCGCCCGATTTATCGCAGGTCGGGCAATCGAGGGCGTGATCGATCAGGTACATCTGGAGGATGAACTGACGCGAATCCTCGACCGGCTCGGAGTGCGTGAGCACTTCCATGCCCTCACCGAGCGGCGTGGCGCACGATTCGATCAGCCCGCCGCGCTTGCCGAGCACCTCCACGGTGCAGATGCGGCAGGAGCCCCACGGACGGAGCATCGGTTGGTAACAAAGATTGGGAACTTCGATCCCGGCCTGGCGGGACGCTTCGAGAATCGTGGTCCCGGCGGGAACAGTGACATCGATGCCATTGATCTTGCCGGTGACCATCTTGGTCTGGCTACTTGTCGTCATTGCGTGGGGCTCGCCTCACACTCTGCCGGGACCGGCTTCACGCCGTTACGCCGGGCGGCTGATCCATCCACGTTATCCGGTGATTCGGGCCGGCTCATTGCACGTCAAGCCGGCTCTTTTTCACCGAAAGAACCGTTTCGATTGTACGCGCTCGCCCCGGGATAGGCCACCTTATAGAAGGTACGTAGCCCGAACATTCGCGCCAATCGTGCACGACTTCCCTGGCAATACTCCCCGGATTCGCGCTGCAATCGTCATCTTCATGGTCAAGGCGGCCGTTTCGTTGCGCAAATCATCAGGAACGGGGCTGTTTCGGTCCAATCTGCGCTACCATTGGGCGGTTCTACCGCGCGCCGGTTGAATCATGTTTGAATGCTGGAGGTTGTCGCGTGTCGGTCGCCGCGGGGTTGCAGTTCGAGACAGTGATTGGACTCGAGGTCCACGCCCAACTGTTGACTCGAAGCAAGATGTACTGCGGTTGTTCCGCCGATTACGCCAACGCCGAGCCGAATACGCACACCTGCCCGGTCTGCCTCGGGCTGCCCGGCGCCATGCCGGTGATGAACCGGGCCGCGATCGAAGGCGCCATGCTCACCGGCATGGCGCTCGGCTGCGAAGTGCCGGCGTTCTGCAAACTCGACCGCAAGAACTACGGCTATCCCGATCTCCCCAAGGGGTATCAGATCAGCCAGTATGATCTGCCGCTCTGCATCAACGGTGTCCTCGAATTCGTTTCGGGCGGCGAAACGGTGCGGGCCGGGATCACCCGCGTGCACATCGAAGAGGACACCGGACGCCTGGTGCACCGGAGCGATGTCGGCGGCGATGTTTCGCTCGTTGACCTGAACCGCTCCGGCGTGCCGCTGATGGAGATTGTCGGCGAGCCCGATCTCCGCTCGCCCGAACAGGCGCGCGATTACCTGATCGCCATGCGCCAGATCCTGCGGTACATCGGCGTTTCGACCGGAAACATGGAAGAAGGCGCGTTCCGCTGCGATGCCAACATCTCCATCCGCAGCGTCGACGGCTCGGTCGTCGGGCGCAAGGTCGAAATCAAGAACATGAATTCGTTCCGGGCGGTCGAGCGGGCGTTGCGCTACGAGGAGCAGCGGCAGCGCGAGGCGATCGTGGCGGATGGCGTGATCCCGCAGGAAACGCGGGGGTGGGTCGAGGCGCGCGGCGTCACGGTCAGCCAGCGCACGAAGGAACAGGCCCACGATTACCGTTATTTCCCGGAACCCGACCTGCCGCCGCTGAACGTCGATGCCGCCTGGATCGCGGAGGTGGGTTCGCGCCTGCCGGAGTTGCCGGCGGCCCGGCTGGCCCGGTTCGTCAGCGAGTATGGACTCTCGGCCGATGACGCCGGCACCCTGACCGCCGAGCGCAAGCTCGCCGATCAGTTCGAGGCGACGGTCGGCGATGATCGCGGCTCGGCAAAATCGGTGGCGAACTGGATCATCAACGATGGTCTCGGCCTCGCCCGGGCGCGCGGACTCGATGCTGATCAGCTGCCCTTCACACCGGAGCAGTTGCGGGAATTGATGGCGGCGGTATCGGCCAACGAACTGACCATGCGCGCTGCGCGCGAACTGCTGCCGCAGCTCGGTGAAGGCGAATCGCCTCGCGAAGCGGCCAAGCGACTCAACCTGCTTTCACTCGATGACAACGACGCGCTATCGGCCGCGGTAGCGGCGACCCTGGCCGCGAATCCGGCGGCAGTCGTGGACTACCGTGGCGGCAAAAAGGCGGCGATCGGCCGGCTGATCGGTGAGACGATCAAGGCGACCGGTGGTCGCGCCAATCCTGATTCGGTACGGGCGCTCCTGATCGAAGCGCTCGAAGCAGACAATGGCTAGCGGCGCACCGCTGGACCGTGTCGATCCGGTCCCGAACATCCGGACCGGGGGAGGAACCGCGTATGATGCTCGCTGAACCACCAACCAGACCGGACGCAGGGCACGAGATGGCGGGGCGTGATTTCTTCGATTCCGCCGTCGAGCAGTTCACTATCGCCGCTGACGTCGTCGGGCTCGATGACGGCATGCGCCAGATCCTGAGCCATTGCCAGCGCGAGGTGACCGTCAGCTTCCCGGTCGAGATGGACGACGGTTCGGTGCAGGTTTTCACCGGCCACCGCGTTCAGCACAACACCGGCCCTGGCCCAACCAAGGGCGGCATCCGCTATCACCAGGACGTCACCCTCTCCGAGGTCAAGGCCCTGGCGATGATGATGACCTGGAAATGTGCCGTGGTTGGCCTGCCGTACGGTGGCGCCAAGGGCGGCGTGACGGTCAATCCCAAGCTCCTCAGCCAGAATGAAATCCAGAACCTGACCCGGCGCTATACGGCCGAGATCGCCTTCATGCTCGGGCCGAATCAGGACATTCCGGCGCCCGATGTCAACACCAACCCGCAGATCATGGCCTGGATCATGGACACCTACTCGATGAATGTCGGGTACTCGGTGCCGGCGATGGTCACCGGCAAGCCGCTGGTGCTCGGGGGTTCGCCGGGTCGGAACGAGGCGACCGGCCGCGGCTGCGTTTTCGCGATCCGCGAAGCGGCCAAGCTGCTCGGCATCGATCTCACGACGAGCCGGACGGTGGTGCAGGGGTACGGCAACGCCGGATCTGTCGCCGCCCGCTTGATTTCGGACATCGGTTCGACCGTGGTCGCTGTCAGCGATTCGACCGGCGCCATCCACAATCCCAATGGGCTCGATCTGACGGCGGTTGACGCACACAAAGCGACGACCGGTTCCGTGGTGGGATTTGCCGAGGCCGAGACGATCGATCCGGCCGCGCTGCTGGAACTCGATTGTGACATCCTGATTCCGGCGGCGCTCGAGGCCCAGATCACCCGCGAGAACGCGCCCCGGATCAAGGCGCGCCTGATCGCCGAAGCCGCCAACGGCCCGACCACGCCGGGCGCCGACTCGATTCTCGAAGATCGCGGCATCTTCCTGATCCCGGACATCCTTGCCAACGCCGGCGGCGTCACCGTCTCCTACTTCGAGTGGGTGCAGGCGATGCAGGCGTTCCCCTGGACCGAAGCGATGGTGAACGAGCGACTGCAGCAGGTGATGTCCGAATCGTTTGCCGCCGTCTACGCCGCGTCGGAGAAGTACGGCGTGCACATGCGCACGGCGGCGCTGGTCCGCGCGATCGAGCGCGTCGCCGGCTTCACGCAGCTCCGCGGCATCTACCCATAGTCGATCCGCACACCAATCTGATTCTGCGCAGGAAGGGGACCGATGCCGGTCCCCTTCATTGCGTCTGTTCGAACCAACCTGTCATTCACAAAACCGGTGTAGGGATGCGGAAGCCCAAGGTCCGCAACCCTACATCGGGATCGCGTGTCTTGAAACCATGGTCATCCTCTCGCTATTGATGCAACTCCTAAGCACGTTCAGTAGCGGGGTGAGACAATGCCGCGCAACGTATTCGATCACGCACCGTGTCAGGAGCAGAGTTCGAACATGACGGCTGGCTTGCGAATCACCGAAGTCGAGCGCATTACGCTGCACGTACCCTTCCGGTCCCGGGTGGAACCGTGGCTCAATCTTTTAAATTTCCAGTGGGGCATTGTCGAAGTCATCCGGGTCGTCACCGATTCCGGCCACGTCGGGTATGGCGAAACACTGCCGCACTACACGTGGGGCAAGGTTTCGGATGAAGCGATCGAGCGGGTGAAGGGCAAGAACCCGGCCGATTTCCTGAGCGAGGACAGCCTCGGCGCCGGACTCCAGATGGCGCTGTGGGATGTCACCGCCAAGTCGCTCGATGTGCCGGTGTACAAGTTGCTCGGCACGCCAAAAGTGCGCGATTGGGCGCCGATCGCCTGGTGGACCACCAAGGCGCCGCCGGAAATCGCCGCCGCCGAAGCGGCTGACGCCGTGAAGGAGGGCTACTTCGCCCACAAGTTCAAGGCGCGGCCCTGGTTCGATGTCTACGAAGCGGTGAAGCTGGTAAGCGAGGCGACCCCGCCCGGCTTCAAGATCGATGTCGACTGGAACGGCTTGCTGGTGAACGCCGGCAACGCGATCCCGGTGCTGAGCGAACTCGACAAGAATCCGAAGGTGGCGATCTACGAATCGCCCATCCCGCACGAGGATATCGAGGGCTACCAGAAGATCCGGAAGCAGATCAAGAACCCGCTGGCGATCCACTTCGGCGGCATCCCGACCTTCTCGCAGGCGCTGGAGAGCCAGATGTGTGACGGCTTCGTCGTGCATAACGGTGTTTCCGATGTGCTGCGCAAGGGGGCGCTGGCGGCGGCCTTCAACAAGCCGTTCTGGCTGCAACTCGTCGGCCCCGGGCTGACGACCGCGCTCTCGGCGCACCTCGGCGGAGTGCTGACCCACGCCCAGTGGCCGGCGATCAGCTGCCTGAACATCTACGCCGATGACCTGCTTGTCGAGCCGCACACGATCGCCGGCGGCTTCATCAAGGTGCCGGAGGGGCCGGGCCTCGGCGTCGAGTTCGATGAATCGGCCATCGCCAGGTACAGGATGGAGCCGCCGTACGAGATCCCGGAACCGAAGCGGATCCTCTCGGTCCGGTTCGAATCGGGCCGGACGGTGCATCTGACCAAGATCTGGGAGGTCTGGAAGGAGTTCCAGAAGGGCCACCTGCCGGCGCAGGAACCAGGGGTGCGCATGCACGTCACGTTTGACGATGGCACCCCGGAGTGGGCCGATCTCTTTGCCCGCGCTTCCGAGTCGGCGGTTTACGACCTGACCTGATCTGACCGGGCGCACGGCGAACCCTGATTGAGACGACAGGCGGTCCGGATTTTGCCGGACCGCCTGTTGCGTTTGAATCCGGGTCGCGTTCGACGGCGTAGGTCAGCGCAGGAGCGAACGGCGATGAGCAGGCTTCGAAGTGTGGCGGCGATAGCGGTGTTGGTGCTGATGCTCGTAATCCTGCCCACCGGCGGGAGGGCGGCGGCCGCGATCGGCGTGGATGACGAAGTCAGCTTCACGCTGGATGGTTACGAGCGGCGGTTCATCGTCCACACCCCGACCGAGGTTCCCCAACCCGCGCCGATGCTGCTGGCGCTGCACGGCGGCGGGGGCAGTGCCGATCAGCTCGAGCGTTCCAGCCGGTTGAATGAACTGGCGGATGCGAGCGGGTTCATCGTCGTGTACGGCGAGGGGACGCCGCTCGATCGGCTGCCCGGGTTCGTCTGGAACGCCGGGCGTTGTTGCGGTCCCGCCGTCGATGCCGAACGCGCGGTCGATGACGTCGCCTACGTGCGGGAAGTCGTGCGGCTAATCGGCGAGCGGCATGATATCGATTCGAGTCGCATCTACGCGACCGGGATGTCGAACGGGGCGATGATGGCGCACCGGCTCGCCTGTGAAGCGGCCGATCTGATCAGCGGCATCGCCGCGATCTCCGGCACCATTCAGGTCGATCGCTGCGATCCGGCTCGCCCGATTCCAGTGCTGATGATGCACGGCAGCGAGGATGATCAAGTGCCCTATGCGGGCGGCGCCGGCTCCGGACTCGGCCAGGTGATCGCTGACCCGGCCGAGGAGGTCTTCGCCGCGTGGTCCGAACGGAATGGATGTGGCGATGACGTCGTGAGTGAACCGGTCGCGACACCGGACGCATCCGGTGACTCTGTCGTTAGATTCGTAGCGACTGGCTGCGACGCGCCGGTTGTCCTCTATCGGGTCAACGGCGGCGGCCATGAGTGGTTCGGCGGCACTCCACGCCGGTCACAGGCGGGCGACGTGACCACCATCATCTCGGCTCCGGTGGTACTCGCGGAGTTCTTCGACTTGATCTGATCGTTCCCGAATGAGGCCGCCGACGGCGCGCTACGGCGAATCCCGATGCCGCCGGCACGACTCCGGAGCGAACCCTCCCCTGCACGGGTTGTTGTGTTTGCCGCATTCGGTGTGCGCCGAGGTCACGAGCGCCTGCGCTAACTCGTAAGGAGTTTCCTCAGATCGGCCTCGTGTTCGCGGGTGGTGACGGCGATGACGTCGTCGCCAGGGAGCAGCGTCGTTTCGCCGCGCGGGATCAGGATGTTCGGACCGCGCGAGATCGCCGCGATCACGCAGTTCGCCGGCAGGTCGAGGCCGGAAATCTCATGGTTGGCGACCGCCGAATCCTCGGTGATGCGCGCATCCACGATCGACACGTCGGCGTGGCGCAACGAGGTGAGGTGAACGAAGGAACGATCGGGGATCGCCTGTTCGATCAGGTGGAGGATGTGATTCGTCTGGCTGACGGTGACATCGACCCCGAGTTTCCGGAACAATTCCTCATTCTTCGGATTATTGACCCGGGCGATCGTGCGTCCGACGTTGTACTTCCGTTTCGCCACCTGACAGATGACCAGATTGTCCTCGTCCTCGCCGGTGACCGCGATCACCACGTCCGCGCGGCCAGCGCCGGCCGCTTCCAGCGTCGCCGCCTCGGCGGCGTCACCGGCGATCGCGACCGGCCCGAACCGTTGCTGATAGACCGCGACTTTCTCAGCATCGCGCTCGATCAGCAGGACCTCGTAGCCCTCGTTCACCAGCATCTTGGTCGTGTAATAGCCGACTTTTCCACCGCCCGCGACGATGATGTACATCTCAAGCCTCCGTTTCGAAGGACGCGAGCACGTCGTCGGCGATGGCGACGGTCGGGCAGATCACCTCGAGCCCCAGATTGCGGTAGGTGTCGGCCCGGACCGGATCGTAG
>JADLGF010000037.1 GCA_020849415.1 Thermomicrobiales bacterium | reverse complement strand
GGCACCCACTGCGCGAGATCGCCGCAGTATTTGTCCCAATACGCGGCGTCGATCTCAGCGTTGAGTTGGCCGGCGGCGTCCTCGAACATGACGCCCTTCTCCACGCCGCCGGCCGATATGTGCCCACGCATCGCGCGCCTGACCGCCTGATGCCAGGCGGCCCGATCGCCGTGAGCGGATCGGACGAAGAGTTCGTCGCCAACCCGGACCACCCAGATGATGCGCGGCGTGCGCAACGTTCCATCCGGACGTTCAGCGGCAATCGTCAATTCCTCGGCGTTGCCGATCAGGTCGAGTTCCTCCGGTGACCAGTGCGCCATGCGGAGTCCTTTCTCGTGTGGCAGACAGTCCGAATGCACCGCCGGCCAATAGCGCGACTCGTCAATTGTAGGCTTCGGTCAGGCGCGCACCGAGCCGGCCAGGATGCCGGAGGTCAGCTTCCGCTGGAAGATGAAGTAGAGCAGGATGGTCGGGATCGTGGCGATCACGATGCCGGCGAAGAGCGGACCGTACAGCGTGGCGGCACGGGTGCGAGTCGAGAGTTCAGCGATCGCGACCGTCACCGTGCGCATGTCATCGGTGCGCAGGATGAGCAATCCGTAAAGGAACTCGTTCCAGATCGCGATGAACTGCATCACTCCGATCACCACCAGCCCCGGCGCCGAGAGCGGCAGCACCACCCGCCAGTAGGTCTGGAACAGTCCGGCGCCGTCGAGCCGGCTGGCGTCGATCAGGTCGTCGTGGATGCCGCTCGAAATGTACTGCCGCATCAGGAAGATGCTGAGCGGCGGCGCCCACCAGGGGATGATCAACGGCCAGAAGGTGTTCACCCAATCGAACTTGATCATCAGCAGGTAGAACGGAATGATCGTCGCCTGTCCTTGTGGCATGGTGGCGGTGACCAGAATGATGATGAAGAGCGCGTCACGGCCAGGGAACTTTCGCTTCGCGAAGATGAATCCGGCCAGCGAGCAGAAGAAGAGGACGCCCAGCGTCTGCGCCGCCGAAATGATGAAGCTGTTCTTCAGGTAGACGAGGAAGTTGTACTCCTGGAAGATGACCCGGTAGTTCTCCCAGATCAGCCGCTTCGGCCAGAGGTTCGGCGGGATCGCGAACATCTCGCCGCGATCCATCAGCGAGCCCGAAAGCATGAAGTAGAACGGCGCCATCGCCGCGATCGCCATGATGATCAGCGTCAGGTACAGCAGCACCCGCATCAGGCGTTGCCGCCAGATTTCCCACCGCGGAATCACCAGTTCGTCGTGCCGGTACTCGGTTTGCGCGCTCATCGCCGCCCCCTAATCCCGCTCACGGCGGCGCGTGATGATGAACTGCACCATCACGATCACGAAGGTCACAAAGCTCAGCAGGAAGGCCATTGCCGAGGAGTCGCCGATGCGCGCGCCGCCGGCGCTGCCGATACCGACCCGGTAGATGTACATCAGCGGCGTCATCGTTTCGTTGGCGGGGCCGCCCTGGGTGACGATGTAGACCTGGCTGAAGATGTTCATGACACCGATCGACGAGGTGATCAGCATGAAGATCATCACCGGCCGCATCAAGGGCAGCGTGATCTTCCAGAAGACGTTCCACGACGATGCGCCGTCGATCCGGGCGGCATCGTAGATATCGATGTCGATCGCCTGGAGTCCGCCGAGCACAACCAGCGTCGCGAACCCGAGCGAACCCCACACCGTCAGCGTGACGATCGGCGTTTGCGCCAGCCAGGGATCGCCAAGCCAGTCGTACGGCCCGAGCCCGATCTTGGCGAGGATCGCGTTCAGCCAGCCGTTCCGCCCGGAGAAGAGAAGCTTCCAGACGATGCCGACCCCGACCATCGAGGTGACGGTCGGCAGGAAGATGATCGTGCGGAAGCCGCTTCGGAACCGGAGCGCCGCCGTGTTCAGCAACACGCCGAAGAGCAGCGGCAGGAACATGCCGAGCGGTACGAGAATCAACAAAAAGCGAAACGCGTTGTAAAAAGTCTGACGGGTCAACGGGTCCTTGAGAATGAAGCGGTAGTTATCCAGCCCGACCCAGCGAGCCTCGGTGACGCCATCCCACCGCTGAAAACTGAGGATC
The DNA here is from genome assembly GCA_020849415.1 of Thermomicrobiales bacterium. Classification (GTDB taxonomy): domain Bacteria; phylum Chloroflexota; class Chloroflexia; order Thermomicrobiales; family UBA6265; genus JADLGF01. The sequence continues at coordinate 1,612 of JADLGF010000037.1, read as the reverse complement.
AACGCCCAGATCAGCGGATAGGCGAAGAAAACCGCGAAAAGGATGAAGAATGGCGATATGAACAGGTATTCCTGCCAGTAGGGCGTGTACTTGCGCCACCAGCGTTTGCGCTCCTGGTCGCGGCTCGAGGCGGGAAGCGCGAGGGCGGTTCCTTCCATCTTGTCCCAACTCGCTCTGGATGGACCGGGCGCCCGTCTCGCACGACAGGCGCCCGGCCTCATCTCGTTTCGATCGGCCTATTCGAAGTAACGGGCGTTGAGGACGCGCACCTGATCGGCAACCTCCTTCAGCCCGGTGGCCGGATCGACATCGCCGCGCACCATCGGCATGAAGGCGGCGCCGATCGCCGCGCAGGCCTCGCTGTAAACGGCGTGGCGCCGCCAGCCGGGCTGCATGGCGTTCACCGCCTCGGTCCAGAGCGCGTTGACCGCGAAATCGCCGAACGCGGGGCTGCGGACATCGGTCCAGGCGTCGCTTTCGAGGTACGGCAAGTACGGCGGAACGATGCCCCAGCCGCCCATCGCGCCCGCACCCTCCATGGTGGCGTGGGTGAAGGTCATGAACGCTGCGACCTCTTCCGGGTGCTCGGTGTAGATCGTGGAGACGATCGCCGCGCCACCCTCGTTAGCGGAGAGGAAGCTCTCCTCGCCGGCGCTTGGCAGCAGGCTCAAGCGCCACTGTCCGAGGCCCGATTGCTCATCGAACACGTTCGGCTCGATGCCGAGATTGCGGTACCAGACCTGCAGCGGGCACATGGCGAGACCGCCGGCGGAGATCTCCGCGAAGAACGACTCGCTGAACTGGGTGTCATCGAGGTGGATGTTGGCGGCGTACATCTTCTTGATGATCTCGAGCGCCGCCACGCCCTGATCGCTGTCGAAGAGGACTTCGCGGCCGTCCGAGCTCGTCATCTGCCCGCCGAGCTGATTCAGGATGTACGACCAGAGGTACATCGATTCCGCGATGCCGTTGGTCGGGAGCATGATCGATTTCGCGCCGAGTTTGGCGTCGATTTCCTGGGCGATGGCGATGTAATCGTCCCAGGTCCAGCCTTCGGGGAACGAAACACCCGCCTGTTCGAGCAGGTCTTCGCGGTAGTAGATGCCGACCGGCGCGAGATCTCCCGGGAAGCCGGCGTAACGGCCGGTTTGCTCGATGAAAACCGCGTTGGTCGCGCTCGGCGAAAGCTCAGCCTTGTGCGCTTCGATCAGATCGGTCGTGTCGAAGAGGACATCGGAGCGGCCGAGGTCCTGAATGTACTCCTCGGACGGCCAGATGATATCGGGCACGCCCTGGCCGGAGGCGAGCGCCGCGCGGAAGACCGCCACGTCGCTTTGCCCCATCATATTGAGCTTGATGTTGGGATAGGCTTCTTCGAAGAGGGGTTGCACCCAGTAGAAGGGGTGCCCGTCAAAGACGTAAATGTCGAGGGTGACTTCTTCCTGGGCCGCCGCCGGGCGGTACCACCAGGGGGCGGTTGCAACGCCGGCCGCCGCGGCGCCGGCGCCGCCGATCAATGCGCGCCGGGAGAGGTTCGAAGGGGCCATCGGTTGATTCTCCTCGCTCACGTTTCGCACGCTGCACGCCGGGCCGATCGACCCTGATGTCACGT
>JADLGF010000036.1 GCA_020849415.1 Thermomicrobiales bacterium | reverse complement strand
GCAGACGTTGCTGAACGTGCTGGCGCCGTACGTGATCTTCCTGCACGGCCTGCCGAGCGGGCCGGGCATCGACGAGCCGGTCAACACGCCGACCGACGATTTCCGCAGCAGCATCGCCTACGGGGTGGTCGTCTACAACAAGGGTCCGCTCGCGTTCCAGGCGATCCGCGAAGCGCTGGGGGATGACGCCTTCTTCCCGGCGGTCGCGGCATACTTCGGGCGGATGCAACTGCTGATCGCGCAGCCGGCGGACCTCTACGACGCGCTCGCCGCGGTCGCACCGGACGATCTCGATTTCGCGGCGCTCTGGCGGCACTGGATCGAGGAAGCGAACGGCGCCGAGGATTTCCCGCCGGAGACCTTCGATCAGGTGCTGATCGCGTTGCGCGGCAGTTGACGCAATTCGGATTGAATGAGGGGCGCGCGTGAGCGGAACTCCACCTTCTGCCTACCCGATCGTGCCGGCGCCGGCCGGGCGAGCGGTGCGTCCGCCGATCTGGCTCGATCCGATCGTCGGCTGGGCGCTGCTGTTCGCCATCATCACCCGGATCTGCCTGGCAATCGCCGCCTGGTTCTCACTCCGCGTCTTCGACCGCTTCCCCTTTTACGACGGGCAGCGCCCCGATTCCTTCTTCCCGAATAACCCCGGCCTCGATGGCTGGGTGCGCTGGGACAGCGCCCACATGATCGAACTTGCCCGGGCCGGTTACGGTGCGGGCAACACCAGTCCCGGCGAGGGCTGGGGCTTTTTCCCGCTCTACTCGATGCTGATGCGCGGTCTGGTGGAAATCACCTTCCTGCCCGTCACGGAGCGGAATCTGGCGCTGGCCGGGCTGGTGATTGCCAACCTCTCGTTCATCGCCCTGATCGCCTTGCTCGCCCGCTGGAGCGCCGACCTTTTCGGCGATCAGGCGGCCCGGATGACGGTCCTGCTCTTCTGCCTGTCGCCCTTCTCCTACTTTTTCAACGCTGCCTACACCGAGTCCCTTTTCGTGCTGCTGGTGATCGCCACCCTGATGCTGGCCAGCTCGAACCGCTGGTTCGCGGCTGGCGCCGTGGCGGGACTCGCCACCGCCACCCGGCTGGTCGGGCTGGCGTTGATTCCCGCATTGCTCTACCTCGCCTGGAAACGGAAGATATCGCTGATCGAAACGGTCACCTGCATCGTGCTCTCGTCCTACGGCGTGCTGGCCTTCGGGGTCTACAGCGCCTTCCGGACCGGCAACCCTTTCCAGTACTTCGAAGCGCAGGCGAACTGGGGTGATTGGGGCGATCACGTCGGCGATTACATCCGGCTCTTCGTTACGCAACCGCGCGAGGCGCTCGGCGGCGATCCCCGTCACCTCGTGATCATGCTCAATGTCTTCCTGCTGATCGTCGCGCTTGCATGGCTGCCGGCGGTCTGGCGCCGGCTCGATCCCGCCACCGCCGTCTACACGACGCTGATCGTGGTTATGCAGGGGGCAATGACCTGGGTATCGCTCGGACGCTACCTCCTGCCGGCGATCGGGGTCTACCTCGTGGCGGGCCGCTGGCTGGCCCAATCGAATCGCTCCCCCTGGACGCGCGATACGGTGGTGGCGGTCGGCACGATCGCGTTGACGACGTTACTGATTCTCTTCGCCCACGGTTTCTGGGCGATCTAGCAACAGCGGAGCGTGAAGATGGCGGGTGAACTCGGGACGTTGATCGTGACGGGCGCCGGCCGAGGGATCGGCGCGGCTTCGGCCAAACTGGCGGCGGCCCAGGGTTGGTCTGTGGCAGTCAACTACGGCAAGAGCAAAACGCACGCCGAAGCGGTGGTGACCGAGATCGAGGCGGCCGGCGGCCGGGCGGTCGCGATTCAGGGTGATATGGCGGTCGAGGCCGATATCCTCCGCCTCTTCGAAACGGCGGAGCGGGAACTCGGGCCGATCAAGGGGCTGGTCAACAACGCCGGCATCACCGGCGGACTCTCCCGCTTCGAGAATCTCACCCTCGACATGCTCCAGCGCACCTTCACGACCAACACGATCAGCGCCATGCTCGCCTCTCGCGAGGCGGTGACGCGGATGTCGACCGCCCGCGGCGGTTCGGGCGGGGCGATTGTCAGCATCTCCTCGATGGCGGCGAAGCTTGGCGGCCCCAACGAGTGGGTGCACTACGCGGCCTCGAAGGGCGCGATCAACAGCTTCACCGTCGGTCTCGCGAAGGAAGTGGCGCCAGAGGGAATCCGCGTCAACGCCATCATGCCGGGCCTGATCATCTCGGATATCCACGCCGATAACGGTGTGCCCGATCGTCCGGAACGCGTCGCGCCCACCGTGCCGATGCGCCGCGCCGGAACGGTTGAGGAAGTTGCTGAGGGCGTGGTTTGGTTGCTCTCTCCGGCTGCTTCGTACGTGACTGGCGCGATTCTGGAGATTGGTGGGGGACGGTAAGGGAAACCCTCACCCCCGGCCCCTCTCCCGCTGCGGCAGGAGAAGGGAGTTCTGATGCACCGTTGCACAACAAAAAGCCCCTCTCCCGTCGCAACGGGAGAGGGGTTGGGGTGAGGGTCAATCCCGTTACACCTCAGCCAAGGTGCCTTCACGCTCGCGCTCATGTTTCGCGCGCAACTGGCCGCAGGCGGCGTCGATTTCGAGACCGCGGGAGTAGCGCACCGTCGCCGGAATCCCGGCATTACGCAGCGTCTCGGCGAAGCGCTCGATGCCGGCCGGATCGGGGCGCTCGTACGGCAGCACATCGACCGGATTGAGCGGGATGATGTTGACGTGGCAGAGCCGCCCCTTGAGCAGCGCCGCCAGTTCGGTGGCGATCTCGTCGCTGTCGTTGATACCGCGCATCAGGGCGTACTCGAACGACACCCGTCGTCCGGTTTTGGCGATGTAGCGATCGCAGGCGGCCATCAACTCGGCGATCGGATAGCGGTTGTTGATCGGCACCAGTGAACTGCGCAGTTCGTCGTTCGGCGCGTGCAGTGACACCGCCAGATTGAGCTGAATCGGCTCGTCGGCCAGCGCGTCGATCCGCGGCACGATGCCGGAGGTCGAAACGGTCATCCGGCGTGCGCCGAAGCCGAAGCCCTCGGCGTCGTTCAGCCGCTTCAGGAAGGTGATGCTCGGCCCGTAGTTCTGCAGCGGTTCGCCCATCCCCATCATGACGAGGTTGGTGAGCGTCCGCCCGACCTCCCGGGCGCGGCGGGCGGCGTCGATCGTCTGCTGCACCATCTCGCCGGCGCTCAGATTGCGGGTCAGCCCGCCGAGGCCGGTGGCGCAGAAGGCGCAGCCGACCGCGCACCCGATCTGGCACGAAACGCAGACGGTGGCGCGATCGGGGTAGAGCATCAGCACCGTTTCGACGAACTGGCCGTCGCCGGTCTGGTAGAGCAATTTGTGCGTTTCGCCGTCGTCGGTGGCGCTGTCGCGAATCACCGGCATGGTGGCGAGCGGAAGATTGGCGTTCAGCCAGGCGCGCAGATCAGCCGGCAGATTCGTCATCGCGTCGTAATCAGGCGCGAGTTGCCGGTAGACCCAGTGCCAGACCTGCTTCGCCCGGAAGGCCGGGAAGCCGGCCTCGACCAGCTTCGCCGTCAACTCCTCGAGCGAGAGATCGTAGAGGCCCTGCGGTCGCTGGGCGCGCGGCAGCATCCGCACCGGCTTCGGCGCCAGGTGGGGATCGTCGGTTGATTCGGGAGTGGAAGGAGCGGACACGAGCATTTCCATAACCGGCGAACTATACCACGGGCAGACAGCCGCGCGGTCGCCCGCGTATCATCGCATGGCGGTACGAACGCGTGGCCGTCGATGGTGAGGGAGGACACACGTGGGGCTTCGGATTCTGGTGGTCGGGGGTGGTGGCCGGGAGCACGCCTTGACCTGGAAGCTCGTCGCCAGCCCGTTGGTCGAGGCCATCTTCTGCGCCCCCGGTAATCCCGGCACGGCCGACATTGCCACGAATCTCCCGATTCCCGTTACTGACATCGAAGCGATGGTGCAGGCAGCGCGCGAGCACGCGGTCGATTTCGTCATGGTCGGCCCCGAAAAACCGCTGGCGCTGGGACTTGCCGACGCCCTGCGAGGGGCCGGAATCGCCGTCTGCGGTCATTCGGCCGACGCCGCCATGCTCGAAACGAGCAAGGCCTTCGCCAAGGCGGTGATGGACGAAGCCGGGATCGCGACCGCGCGCTCGGTGACGGTTTCCGACCTCCAAACTGGCCTCGTGGCGCTGGAGAATTTCTCGATCCCGGTCGTGATCAAGGCCGATGGTCTGGCCGACGGCAAAGGGGTTGTGATCGCCGAATCGCGCGAGGAAGCCGCCGCGACGCTCCGCGCTTTCATGGTCGACGCCGCCCTCGGCAGCGCTGGACAATCGGTGGTGATCGAGGAGTTCCTGGAGGGGCTGGAGGTCAGCGTGATCGCGCTGGTCGATGGCGAAACCGTGCTGCCGATGGTGCCCTCCTGCGACCACAAACCGGCTTTCGATGGCAATCACGGGCCGAACACCGGCGGCATGGGCGTCTACGCGCCGCCGCCGCAGGTCGATCCGGCCCTGATCGAGCGGATCGTCGAGAGCGTCCACCGTCCGGTGGCGCGATTGATGGCCGAGCGTGGCACGCCGCTGCAAGGGGTGCTCTACGCCGGCATGATCCTGACCCGGGAAGGGCCGAAGGTGCTGGAGTTCAACGCCCGTTTCGGCGACCCCGAAACCCAGGTGATCGTGGCGCTGATGGCGAGCGACATCGCGCCGTTGCTGCACGCGGTCGCGCTCGGCAAACTGGCTGAGCTTCCGCCGGCGACGTTCAAGAGCGAATCGGCGGTCTGTGTGGTGCTGACCTCCGGCGGCTACCCTGGCACGTATCCGACCGG
>JADLGF010000035.1 GCA_020849415.1 Thermomicrobiales bacterium | reverse complement strand
TCAACCGGCAACTCGTCGGCTTCCTGCGGGAATTGATGTTCACCCGCGCCGGCGCCGATCGCACCGGGGATGAAACCACCCGCGCGATCGCCGGACGCTTTTCGGTGTACGAGTTGGGCGAACTCGCTCGCCTCTTCAGCGAAGTCGATTTCAAGATCAAGCGATCGCTCTACGGGCAACTGCCGCTGGAAATCGCCCTGATCGAAGCGATCGAGCGCGGATCGGGCGGTTTGAGAATCGCTCCGAGTCCGTCAGTTCCCGTCGAAACCACACTGATTCCCGCACCCGTCGCGCCCGCCCCGCCGCCAACCACTGAAGTTCCGCCGACGAGGCGTCTTTCGGAGCGTGTCCGGCAGCCGGCGCCGGCTCCGCCTTCGGCCGATCGATCGTCGCGCAAACTCGATTCGCCGCTCTCGGTCGCGCCGGCGCCCGGCATCGTGCGCAATCCGGAACCGACCGCCGCCGCAACCACGCAAGCACCAGCTTCCTCCAGCGAACCGCTGCGGTCACTCGGTTCGGCCTCGGGCGAACCGGCCGGCGCGTTGACCGTGGAAAATCTCGCTGAGCAGTGGAACCAGATCCGGCTCGATGTGAAATCGGTTGACCGCCGGATCGAGGCGTTGCTGGCATCGTCCGATCCGTACGATGTCGTGCAGAACGAAGTGCACATTGTTTCGCCGTACGAATTCCACGCGCGCAAACTGAGCGAGGACGCCCCCCGGAACCTGATGGCGGACGTTATCGGCCGCATCTTCGGCCAGCGGGTCATCGTGTACGCCCACCAGATCGATCAGGCGCCGCCCCGACGGGGTGGCTCGGAGCCGTCGCAGGCACCACCTCCTCCGCCCAGGAGTGAACCGCCAACGGCGGTCGAAACAGCGCCGCGTGAAGCGGTTGAGACGACCCCCGCCCCACCGGAATCGATTCTCGAGGAGCGGAAGAAAACGGCGATGTCGATCTTCGATGCGGTGCCGGTGGACGATCCCGATCGCTAGCGGCGACTAGTCCTCCGACGATTCGACCGGGGTGGCCGTTTCGACGATCGGCGGGGCAATTGGCGAGGCTTCCGCCGGCATCGGTGACGCCTCCGGCGTCGCGGGCGTGATCGCTCGCCCATCCCCGTCGAAGGTGGCGGCCACCAGATCGCCCGCTCGGTGGAGTTCCACGGTCAGGCCTCCCTCGGTCCAGATCACGCCGGCCACCGGCGGATTCTCCCCAAGGTCGAGGCGGGTGATGCCCGTGAAGTCAGCCGCTGTCTTCCACACCGTCGCTTCGAGGCCGCCGGACGGTCCCGGCGCGGCCGTGACGATCGCCCAGGACTGTCCGTCGGGCGCGGCCTCCGCAACGACGACCCGGGCGCCCGGACCGAATCGGCTGCCGCCGACAGCGAAGCGAGCCACCAATGTCCGGCGATCTATCTCGATCAGATCACCGCCGATACCGTCCGGTTGACCGGCCGCGCCCTGGATCACGAGCAAGTGCTCCCCGTCCGGAGACCAGGTGATGCGATGAATCGGCCGCTGGCCACCGGTGCCGGCGATACGGACCGGATCGAGCGGCAGGATTCGCGCGCCGCCGATTGCCAGGTACGGGCTTTGATCATCCAGATCGCGCGAGGTGAAGGCGATCGCCTCCCCGTCAGGACTCCAGGCAACGTCGAGCGGCGCCGGCGCCTGACCGCGGGTGAGCAGCAACTGCGTCGTACCGTCGAGATGCACGACCACGCCGCCGCCATCCGGGAAGACCACCGCCAATCGTCGACCGTCAGGCGACCAACTCGCGGCCAGGCCTCCATTCAACCCGACCTTACCGGAGCCCAGGATGCCGGCGAGGTCGGTTCGCACCGAGCGGGCCTTACCATCAATGGAGAATAGCAGCAGTTCCCACGTCGCTTCCGTGCCTTTTCGGGCGATGACGCCGACGCCCGTGCCGTCCGGCAGCGGCGTGATCAGTTCGAAGGTGCGCTCGTCGGTCGATTCGGCCAGGACGCGTGAATCCCCGCCGGCGGAATCAGCCACGACTACGGCGCCATCAATGAGGGCGAAAACGTTGGAGACCGTAGAACGTAACGGAACCGGACTGGCTTCAGGACTGGCGGAAACCGCGGGCTCGGTGGGTGCCGGTGCAGTCGGCGTTGGAAGCGGTGTCACGGTGGCAGGCACTTCGGTCGGGGCCGGTTCGGGATCGGTGGCGAACCGCCGGTCTTCCTGAACGTCGGAGTCGCCGCCGCCCCCGCACGCCGCGAGTAGCGTCACCAGCAGCAGCGGAACGATCAGATGGAAAATGGGCGATCGACGGGTCGAACCACCCTGATTCGAAGACTGGTTCCCGACCCGAGGCATGCAAGAGAACTCCGGCGACACGTGATGTGCAAACCGTTGACAGAGCGTGAACAGACCCCGTATAGTCCGGTCCCGGAAGGAGTTCGTTGTGGCCATGTTCGACCGGCTTCACACGGAGCCAGTTTACAACACGCGTGCCGTCGTTCAGCGCACCGGCGTTCCCGCGGATACGTTTCGAGCCTGGGAGCGGCGGTACCACTTGCCGGCGCCCTGCCGATCGGGCGGTAATCAGCGCCTCTATTGCGATCGGGACGTCGCGATCATCGCCTGGCTTCGCGATCAGACGCGGAACGGCATGACGATCAGTCACGCCGTCACGCTCTTCCTCACGCTCGACCGCGACGATCCCCGAACACCTGAGTATGGGGTTCGAGGGACGCCTGAGCGTGAACCAGCCGCGCGGGTTGGAGATGCGCCGCACGAATCGCCGGCGCCCGAACCGCGCGTCAGCTTCTATCAAACCTGTCTCGATCTCATCGAAGCCCTGAGGCGATTCGACGCGCCGATCGCCGAAAAGATCCTCGAGGAGAAGATTGCCTTTTCATCGGTCGAAACCGTTTGCCACGAAGTCTTGCGGCCGACCATGAATGAGATTCGCCGCCGGCTCAGCCACGGCGCGCTACCGGCGTCCGTCGAGCGTTTCTCGCACGCATATCTCCAGCGCAAGGTGAGCGCATTGTTCAACCTGTCGCACCCGGAGATCGGGCGCGGACCGGTGCTCGCCGCTGGCGTGGAAGGCGACCATGAGGAACTCGAACTCCTCTACCTGTCGCTCTTCCTCTCGCGGGGCGGATTCGCGGTTGTCTACCTCGGGCCGGATGTTGCGACCTCCGATCTCGAACAGGTCACGGCATCGATTCAACCCGTGCTTGTGCTGTTGAACGCATCGAGCGAGGCGACCGCACCGGTGCTCGAGGACGCGGTTCGCAAGCTGCACCCTCCTGATGCCGGAGACTCCGCGCCGATGGTTGGCTACACCGGCGAAGTCTTTGACCGCATGCCCACCATGCGCCGCACGATCGATGCGCACTTCTTCGGTGGTGATGGCTATCACGCCACCTCCGCCTGCGATCGATTGGTGAGTTCCCTGCGTCCGGGACGCTGAATCGGTCGATCCGGATGCCTATGCTAGACTCGACCGTTGTCAACCGCGCGATGCGGCTGATTTGTTTTGCCCGCAATGCAACCGGAGATCATCATGGCGCTATCGATCGCCGATGTGGAACACGTGGCCGCACTGGCCAGGCTCGGACTTTCGGACGCTGAAAAGGAGCAACTTCGGGATCAACTTTCGTCGATCCTGGAGCACATCAACGCGCTCGCCGAAGTCGATACCGAGGCCATTCCCCCCACCGCCCAGGTGATCGAACTCTCCAACGTCCTGCGCGACGACGTGGCGGCGGAATCGCTGCCGCGCGATCTCGTGCTCAGCAACGCGCCGCGACACACCGACGGCTTTTT
>JADLGF010000034.1 GCA_020849415.1 Thermomicrobiales bacterium | reverse complement strand
GGGTGTAGGTGGTGGAAGCCCAGGCTTCGACTTCGCCGAGGACTTCGCGCAGCGGCTTCTTCTGCAGATCGTCCGGCAGCCGCTTGTGATACCAGGCGGTGGCGGTGTAGGTCGGCAGGAAGAGCACGGTTGGCAGATCGTTGCCCTGGTTGAACTGATGGGTCAGGTAGTTGAAGATCATCGAGATCAGGATGATCCCGTTCAGCGCCACACCCTTTTCCGCCAGGTATCCGGCCAAACCGGCCGAACGGGTGGTGCCGTAGCTTTCGCCAGAGAGGTAGAGGGGCGAGGTCCACCGGCCCGACTTGACGAGGTAGGCGCGAATCACCTCTCCCATCGATTCGATGTCTTCCTTGACGCCGTGGAACTTCTTTTCGAGTTCCTCCGAGTTGGCCCGGGAGTAGCCGGTGCCGACCGGATCGAGGAAAAGCAGATCGCTGCGATCGAACCAGGTGTAATCGTTGTCGACCAGATGATAGGGCGGCTGCGGCATCCAGCCCTCTTCTTCGAGCACCACGCGCTTCGGCGCGAGCCCTCCGAGGTGCAGCCAGACTGATGACGAGCCGGGACCGCCGTTGTAGCAGATGGTCAGCGGCCGGGCGGGATCACCGTACGACGAGCCCATCGAGTAGGCAGTGAAAAAGACGTTCGCCTCGTGCTCGCCCTTATCGTTCTTGAAGGGCAACATGCCGGCGGTGACGAAATACTTGACCGTCTTGCCGTTGATCTTCGCTTCGTGCTCAGTGACTACTGGCGGGGGCGGCAGTTCGATCGGTTTCGATTCGGGCGCTTTTTCCTCGGCCATCGAGTGGACCTCACTTCAGTCGCTACACCGGCGGGAACCGGTCGATTCCATTTGAGTTGAGCATACCGCAGCGGCCCGCTACGACCAGTCGACGATCAATTGATCGAGCGTTCGGCGCGGCCGCCGGACCGGCTCCTTCGCAGCGTAGCCGACCGGGATCATGGCGTGCGGAATCAAGCCTTCGGCCAAGCCGAGTTCCTCGCGGACGAGATCGGGGCAGAAGAGTGGCGCGCACATCCAGCCGGCGTCGAGCCCACTCGCCTGCAACGAAAGCAGCAGGTTCTGGATGGCCGCTCCGAAACTCTGGATCGCCATCAGCCGTTCGGCTTCCTGCCGTTCCGGATCGGGGTAGCGATCGAGCTCATCGAGATAGAGGCAGGGAATGATCAGCAGCGAAGCATCGAGCATGCGTTCGCGGCTCTTTCTCAAGCGGAGTTCGATCGTTTCAGCATCCTGACCGTCCAGCGCGAGTTGCTCGCGCCATGAGACGGCCATGGCATCGGCCAACGCGCTGCGCCGTTCGATCGATTCGACGATCGAGAAGCGCCAGGGCTGGCGACCATGCGGCGAGGGCGCCCACCCCGCCGCCTCGATCGCCCGCTCGATCAGCGCCCGCGGCACCGGTCGGTCCGGCAGAAAGTGCCGGACAGACCGCCGCTCGCGGAAAACCGTCTCGATGTCCTGAGATCTCCTTTCGGACGCTTCGCTACTCATTGCGCAATGTCGGCAGGGTCCAGTCGTCGGGCCGGGTGGTGAACGCCGGCGCGTCGGCGGCGACGCCGTAGTGTGCGACAAGGCTGCTCAGGAAAATGCCGGGCGGATCGGCCTGCAGCGCTCGCGAGAGTTCGCGGTAGAGCGTGGCGCGCGATTCGGGATCGGATTCGATGGCGGCGGCATCGATCAGCGGCTGGACCGTTTCGCTGCTGAAGCTGGAGAGGTAGCCCTTTTCATTGATGAGCAAGTTCAGCAGGGTGAACGGATCGTGCAATGGTCTCCAGCTGACGTAGCGCAGCGGCGCGCTTTCCTTCCAGGTCTGGTTGAAGATGGTTTGCTCGACCGGCCGGAGCGTGACACGCACCCCGATTTCCCCGAGCATGCCCGCGACCGCTTCGATGACATCGGTGGCGCCATCGGCGGTGTGCTCGAAATCGACATCGAAGCCGTCGGGATGCCCGGCGGCCGCGAGGAGGGAGCGGGCCTGCTCCGGGTCGTACGGAATCGGCGCCAGATCAGCGTCGTACCCAAGGCCGCCTTCGGGGAACAGCGAGGCCAGCGGCGCGCCGAAGCCGTGTTGCAAGGCGTCGATGATCGCCTGGACATCAACCGCGAAATTCAACGCGCGGCGGACATCGGCACTCACAAACGGCTCGACGTTGTTGACGACCCGGATGAAGGCGATGCCAGTGACCGGTTGCGTGATGATCCTGGCGCCGCCACTCTCGACCGCGGCGATCTGATCGGGAGACACCGAGCGAACGATGTCGGCGGATCCGGAAAGCAGGTCGGCGACCCGGGTGGTCGGCTCCGGCACGAAGCGGAATGTGACCCGCTGCGCGATCGGCCGGCCCTTGGGGGAATCGACCGGGTAATCGGGATTGGCCTCGACCACGATCGATTCGCCCGGTGTCCACGAAACGAACCGGTACGGGCCTGAACCCACCGGCGCGGTCCCGATCGTTTCCTCGGCGCTGGCCGGGAAGGGGGTCAGCCACGGCGCCATCTGCGCGAGCAGGTAGGGAGCCGGCGCCGAAAGACCGAACTCGATCGTCCGGTCGTCAACGATCCGCGCCGTTTCGATGCTGGCGAAGTTGTCGACGATCTGCGAGGCGACGTCAGGGTTGCGGATGTGCGCGATCGCGGTCTGGACCGACGCGGCGTCGACCGG
>JADLGF010000033.1 GCA_020849415.1 Thermomicrobiales bacterium | reverse complement strand
CCGTTCTTCGCGTCTGACCGCACCGCCATCATCAACACGCCGCTCGATATCAAGGGCCAGGTTTCCTACCAGCTGGTGCGCGGAACCACCGCCGTCGAAGCCTGCACCACCTACGAAGCGGTTGGTAACCCGCAAATCTTCCCGGTCAGCGACATCACGGCGATCCCGAATGCGGCCGCCGTTCAGATCTCCACGCCTGGTGTCTACAACTGGATCGTGACTTTCACGCCGGATGGCGGCGGATCGCCGATCGTCAGCGGGTGTGGCGCGGAAACCTTCATCGCCTTCGCTGAAGTTGAGCGCACGATCAAGATCACCTGCACCTACTTCCCGACCAGCAAGACCACTTCCTACCTCGTCGAGGTGCCGAAGCTGACCCCGGACGCGCCGGACTACCATCCGGGAGCCAATGGCCTGACCGCGGTTGCGGTGCCGCTGCTCCTCGACAACACGAATGGCAGCGGGATCACCTACCACAACTACAACAGTTCGATCGGCGCCAATAACCCGCGCGCCCAGTTCACCCGACAGCCGTGGCGCGAACTCCGCGTTGACGTCGTCTTCCCGGATGGCGTGACCGGATGGGCGGAAGCCGACTGCGGCAGTTCGATCAAGCTCAATCCGACCATCACGACCACGATCAAGAACGCCCAGGGTGATGTGATCCCGAATGGCACCAACCTCACGCAACTGCCGACGCAGGTGCGTGATACCGCGGTGCTCACGGGAGCCACGGTCGACTTTGGTGGCACCTTCACCTACAAGCTGTACAACGGCGCGGGCTGCACCGGCACGCCGGTCATCAACGTCAAGACCGTGACGAACCCGGGCCAGGCGCCTGATTCCGATCTGTTCAGCCTGGCGTCGGACGGTCAGTACCGCTTCATCGTTGAGTACAGCGGCGATGCACACAACTCCCCGGCGGTCTCCAGGTGCCAGGAAGAGTTCTTCAGCATCAACGACGGCCCGACCCCCCTCCAGCCGACCGTGACGGGCAACGAATGTGTCGCCGGTGTCTACCAGGAGCCGACCGTCGTCATCACGAACGGCAACGGCTTCACCTACGAGGTCACCAGCCAGCCGACGATGGTCGGCAACGTCTGGTACTACACCGTGACCGCTACCCTCTCGGGCGACGAGACTATCGGCGATGTCGCAGGCACCGGGTGGGTGAAGACCGGCGACAAGACGGCGACCTTCGATGGCGAGATTGCCCACACTCCGTGCGTCGTTCTTGAGCCGGCTGCGCCGACGTTCGAAGGCAACGTGTGCGAAAACGACGTGTACACCGAGCCGATGGTCATCCTCCCCGAGGATGAAAACGGCGTGATTGCCTACGCGCTCGTCACCGCGCCGACATCGGGCAATGACGGCTTCTACAGCATCCGCGCTACGATTGAAGTCGATGGCTACGCCTGGGGCGATCTGCCCGCGGGCTGGACGATCGATCCACAAGATCCGACCATTGCGGTGTTCGAAGGCAATCTGCCGCTCGATCTCTGTGTTGAAGAGACCCAGCCGGTGGCTCCGACCGTCGATGGCAATGAGTGCTTTGCGGGTGTTTTCGTCGAGCCGAGCGTCGTTGTGGCGACTACCCCGTATCACATCCTGTACGTGGTTGTGAGCCAGCAGATCGTGGATGACACGTTCGTCTTCACGGTCAGCGCCACCATCATCGACGATCACTACATCTTCGGCCAGCTGCCAGTCGGTTGGGAACTGGATGAGAACGACTCGTCGGTGGCGATCTACGAGGGTGAGGTCGAACTCGAACCGTGCATTCCGGTCGACCTCGAAACACCGGAAGTCGCGGGCAACGTCTGCGAAGGTGGCGAGTACTCCGAGCCGTCCGTGGTCGAGCCGGCCGGCAGCGAGTACCTCACGTACGAGGTCATCTTCGAAGACATCGATTACACCAACAACACCTTCACCTACACGGTGCGCGCATCGATTCAGGACGACTCCCACGGCTGGGCGACCCCGCCAGGTGAGGGCTGGACCCGGATTGATGCTCTTATCGCCGAGTACACCGAAACGATCGAACTGAAGCCCTGCATCGAGGTTGAACTTGGCACCCCGCAAGTCACCGACAACGCCTGCGTCGACGGCGTCTTCCTCGAGCCGCGGGTCATTCTGCCGCTGGACGATGAGACCCAGGGCCTCACCTACACGATCGTGAGCGCCGAGATCGACTACGCGACCGCCACGTTCACCTACACGGTGCGGGCGACGATCGTGGGTGACGGCTACGGTTGGGCGGATCCGCCGGGCGAGGGTTGGACCGAGGTCGATTCGTTGAACGCCGAGTTCACCGGCTCCGTGATGATCAACGAGTGCATCCCGGTGTTGCCGGGCACGCCGTACGTGGAAGGCAACACCTGCATCGCCGGTGTCTTCACTCCGCCGACCGTTTCGGCCACGGCCGTCCAGGGCATTACCTACGAGATCACGCAGCCGTCCGCGGCCAACAACTGGACCTACACCATCGTCGCGACGATCGTCGATGAACGCATGGGCTGGAGCGTCTTCTCGAACACCGTGTGGGAGCGTGTGGACTCGCTGAATGCGACCACGAGCGGCACGGTCACGCCAAATCTCTGCGAGGAGATCGATCCGATCGCGCCGACGGTTTCCGGCAACACCTGCATCGCGGGTGTCTTCACTCCGCCGAGCGTCGTCACCGCAACGACTCCGACCGGCATCAGCTATGTCCTGACCACGCCGCCGACGGCCGGCAACAACTGGACCTACACCGTTACCGCGACCATCACGGTCAACGGGGTCGAGTGGGGTGACCTGGACGGCTGGGTTGAAACCAGCCCGACCACCGCGACCTACACGGACACGATCGAAGCCAATGAATGCGCGCCGATCGACCCGGTGGCGCCGACGATCGCTGATAACACCTGCCTCGCGGGCGTCTTCTCGCCCCCGCGCGTGGTGGTCGCGACGACCCCGGCTGGTATCAACTACGCCGTGACAACGGCGCCGGCGGCCGGCAATAACTGGACCTACACCGTCACCGCAACCATCACGATCGATGGCGTCGCATGGGGCAACCTGACCGGTTGGACGCGTGTGAATGCGACCACGGCGACCTATACCCGCACCATCGAAGCGAACGAGTGTGAAGCGATCGCGCCGATCGCGCCGGTATTCGTTGACAACGTCTGCATTGCCGGTGTCTACCATCCGCCGCGAGTGTTCACGTCGGGGCTGCCGGACGGCATCAGCTATGCCCTGACCACGCCGCCGACGGCTGGCAACAACTGGACCTACACCGTCACCGCGACCATCGACATCGATGGCGTGGAGTGGGGCAACCTGACGGGCTGGATCAAGACCAGTGCTACGACGGCGACCTACACGTTCACCATTGAAGCCAGGGACTGCGGGCCGGTTGTCCCGGTGACTCCGACGATCAGCGGCAACACCTGCCTCGCGGGCGTCTTCACCCCGCCGAGCGTCGATGTCGCGACGACTCCGGCCGGCATCACCTACGTGGTAACCACACCGCCGACTGAAGCCAATGGCTGGACCTACCTGGTCACCGCCACGATCGCCTTGAATGGCATTGCCTGGGGCGATTTCCCCGGCGGCTGGGAGCGCGTGAACGAGACCACGGCCACCTATGAGGGCACGATCGACATCAACGAGTGCGAAGAGATCGCACCGGTGGCCCCGACGATCGCCGACAACACCTGCATCGCGGGCGTCTTCTCTCCGCCACGCGTGGTGGTGGCAACGACGCCGGCTGGCATCAGCTACGTCGTGACCACGCCGCCGACGGCCGGCAACAACTGGACCTACACCGTCACCGCGACGATTGACATCGATGGCGTCGAGTGGGGCGATCTCTCGGGTTGGGTCGAGACGAGCCCGACGACGGCGACCTACACCCGTACCGTCGAGGCCAATGAGTGCGAAGAGATCGCCCCAGTGGCTCCGACGATCAGCGACAACACCTGCCTCGCGGGCGTTTTCACCCTGCCGAAGGTCGACCTTCCGTCTGGCCCGGCTGGTATCAGCTACGTGCTGACCACGCCGCCGTCGAAGGAAAACAACTGGACCTACACAATCACGGCGACGATCGACATCGATGGCGTCGAGTGGGGCAACCTGACCGGCTGGGTCGAAACCAGCCCGACGGTGGCGACCTACACGCGCACCATCGAAGCGAATGAGTGTGAAGAGATCGCGCCGGTCGCGCCGATCGTCGTTGACAACACCTGCATTGCCGGTGTCTTCACTCCGCCGCGGGTATCCATGTCGGCGCTGCCGGACGGCATCAGCTACGCGCTGACCACGCCGCCGACGGCTGGCAATAACTGGACCTACACCGTCACCGCGACCATCGATGTCAACGGCGTCGAGTGGGGCAACCTGACCGGCTGGATCGAGACCAGTGCCACGACGGCGACCTACACGCGCACCATCGAAGTCAACGACTGCGCGCCGATCGCTCCAGTGGCTCCGACGATCAGCGGCAACACCTGCCTCGCGGGGGTCTTTACCCCGCCGAGCGTCGATGTTGCGACGACTCCGGCCGGCATCACCTACGTGGTGACCACGCCGCCAACGAAGGCGAACGGCTGGACCTACCTGGTCACTGCCACCATCGCCGTGAATGGTGTCGCGTGGAATGCGGCGATCGAGGATGAAGGCTGGACCATCGTCGACTCGACGACGGCGACCTACGCCGGCACGATCGAGGCCAACGAGTGTGAGCCGGTCGCTCCGGCCACGCCGCAGATCGAAGCCAACGAGTGTGTCGCCGGTGTGTTCAACCCGCCGGTGGTGACCGTCGCGCCGGTGACCGGCATCCGCTATTCCATTGTCCAGCCGAACGAGGAGAACGGTTGGCAGTTCATCGTCGAGGCCGAAATCACGGTTGACGGCATCGAGTGGGACGATCTGGAGGGCACCGGCTGGACCGTGATCAGCCCGACGCTCGCCCGCTTCAACGACACGGTCGGGCCGAACCGCTGCGAAGAGCTCGAGCCGGCCATCCCGGATGTCTCCATCAGCACCTGCATTGCGGGCGTCTTCACGGCGCCGGTTGTGACGGTTTTGGACGAGCGGTCGGCCTTCAGCTATGCGATCGTTCAGCCGAGCGCTGGCAACAACTGGACCTTCACCGTCACCGTGAGCATCGTCGAGGACGGTATCGGCTGGGGTGATCTGGCCGGTTCCGGCTGGAGCGTGACCAACCCGACGACCGCGGTCTTCACGGCGCAAGCCGAGGTGACTGAGTGCGAACCGGTGGTTCCGCTCGCGCCGGTGATCGAGGGCCACGATTGCGAAGACGGCGAACTCATTCCGCCGACCATCGTCATCGGCGTCACGCCGGGTATCGAGTACACGATTGTCCAGCCAAACGCCGGGAACAACTGGACCTTCACGGTCACGGCCACGATCGAAGGCGATGGCAAGGGTTGGGGCGATTTGACCGGCACCGGTTGGGAGATCGTCAGCCCGGGCGTTGCAACCTACACCTTCGTTATCGATCTGAAGGACTGCGAGGAGCCGATCGATCCGAACGCTCCGAAGCCTGGTCCGAAAGTTCCGGTGACTGAGCTGCCGAACACGGGCGCGGGCCACCCTGTCAGCCCGAGCCTGCCGTTCGCAGCGCTGATGCTGATGCTGGCCATGCTCGCGCTCACCCTGGCTACTCGCCTGGTCCGCAGACAGGACGGCTAGTGAACTGAACCGCGTCCCCGGGCGCGGGAACTGAAGAAGCGGGAGGCCAACCGGTCTCCCGCTTCTTTGTTGTCCGAGGTTGTCTCGATGGTTGATTCGCGGTGGCAAGCGGATTGCGTTCGCTGCCTGGGGCAATGCCGGATCCCGGTCAACGATGAGACCGGCGGCATTGATCTGGGGTGCATCAACTGATGCGAAGGCAATGGAATCGGATTACTTCGCTGCCACGCGCCCTGATTCGGAGAGATTCATTGCCCAAAGGACGACCCCGGTACGGTTGGTGGCGCCGCTCTTCTGGATCAGGCTGGCAACGTACTTCTTGACGGTACGCTCGGTAATGAAGAGCGATTCGGCGATCTGCCGGTTCGTCTTGCCGGCGCGGAGTTCGATAAGCACGTCCTCTTCACGGGGGGTCAGATCCGGGGAATCCTTTGAGACGCCGCGAGTGGCCGCAGGCTCGCGGTTTTCGGTGGCGGCAACGCCCGCCAGCTCGAGGGCGTGCCGCTTGGTCAACCCGCTCAACTGTGGCGCCAGGTCCTTGATAGCATCCCGTAAATCGCCTCCCGCTGCAAAGTAGACGCGGTGGAAGCCGCCCGGGGCTCCAAGCGTCAACGCGTTGCCGAGGTGAGTGCGCGTCGCCTCCTCATCACCCTGACGTTGAGCGACAATCGCCGCCCAAACCAGGCACTCGATTTCAGCCGGCAGGTGCCGAAGTCGACGCGCCGTCGCCAGGGCTTCCGCGATCACTGCCTCGGCTTCTTCGAATCGATGATCGTGCACCAGGAAATGCAGTTGGATTGCGTACGGCTGGACATCACCGAAAAGGCGTGTGAAGCGAACGGGAGCGTCCCATCGTGACCACCACCGCCGGGCCAGTTCCCGCTTGCCGGTCTGCAGCCAGAGTTGCATGATCGACGCTTCGATCCGGTGTTTGAGGGCAGAGCCGCCGATCTCACGAACCTTGCTCAGCCCATCTTCGAGGAGCGCCAACGCCCGATCGGGTTGACCCTGCTGGAAATAGAGACTGGCAAGGGCTCGCTGGGCATCGGGAAACCATTTCCGGTAGTTGTAACGCTCCATTTCTCGGAGGAGAATCCCGGCTTCCATCGCGGCTTCGTCCAGGCGGTGCTGCTCAACCAGGATCGAGATCAAGCGGGTGCGAAGGTAGCCGCTCATTTCCGCGATCGGTTTGGGAAGTCTCCCGATTTGGTGCCGAATCAGGCGCTCGGCGAGCTTGAATTCGCCGGATATCGCCAGAGCGTTGGTGAACTCGGGCATGATGATCATTTGGGCGAGGGGGGAAGACTCGCCCAGCCGCTTCGGAATCGCTTCGGCCTGATAAAACGCGAACTCCGCCAGCGCGAAATCGCCCCGGTCGTTCGCTGCCCGAAAGAGCCTTGTCCAGGCGAACGTCCGCGATAACGTATCTTCTGGCGGCAGCAACGCAAGCGCTCGAAAAAGGTGCAGGGCCATCGCATCAGCGTCACCTTCGGTCTCTGCGTAGGCAGCGCGTTGCAGCGCGTGGCGGCCCTGAAGCATTGGCGGGAGTGACGGAACATCGAGCCGAGCGAAGACATCGATGAACTCTCTTAGATCGTTGACCCGTCCCGACTCCATCAACGCAACGATTGAAGCGTTCAGGAACTCTGGATCTGACTGCATGGCGAATTTTGGGAATCGCCGGATGAGCTCGAGTCCTTTCGTAACGAAGGCGTGGTCGGCGTCGAGCGCCACGATAGATTTGATAAGACTGGCCGCCCTGTCCCAGGACTTCGCCCGAACAGCGTACTCGGCGGCCAGATCCAGATTGCCCCGGTGCTCATACCATTGGGATGCCCGGAGCAGGAGCTCCTCAGGGGGCGGCGTCGGGTTGAGACGTGCCCGGTGCCGTTGAACGACATCCGCGAAGAGCGCGTGATACCGGTACGTCGGGTCGGTCTGGTCCGAACGACCGACAAACAGGTTTCCATCGACGAGCTGACGAATACGGGCATAGCTTCCTTCATTGCCGAGAACGGCGTCGCAAAGTTCTGGATCGAGGCGATCGAGGACGACCGTATCGAGGAGGAACTGGCGCAAATCGTCCGGCAGCGTTTCGATAACTTCTTCGATGATGAACGCTTCCAGATACCGGTTCGCGTGCATTTCGTCGATCGCGCGCCCGATTTGCGCGCTGATATCGGCGCGATCCTGGTCGATCGACATGAGCGTCAACTGAATCGCCGTCACCCAACCTTCGGTGCGATCGTGAAGCGCGTAGAGCTGATCCTGATTCAGGTCATGATCGGCAAGGGCGCGCCGGACCTCGTCGAGCGTGAACGCGAGATCCGCGAACGAAATCTGTCGCAGGAGTCCATAGGCCCGCAACCTGGCGAGCGGAAGGTTGGGCAGTCGCCTGCTGATTACGATGAGATGGGCATTCAATGGAAGACCACTGATGAGCTGCTCGAACGTGGCGAGCACCGCTTCATCCACGATCGCCTGGAAGTCGTCAATGATCACGGTCAGTGTGCCCGCCAGGGCGCCAAGCCGGTTCTGAACGGCTTCGACACTCAGGTTCGGCGGAAGCGTCGTGTCTCTGGCGGCATACTGGTCGAGGCCGTTCCAGAGTCGTTCGAGGAGGGCGCGACCACTGTTGTGCTCGTTGGTGGCGCTGATCCAGATCGACGGTGCGCTGCGCGCGGCGACCCACTGACGCGCCAGCGTCGTCTTTCCGTAACCGGCCGGGGCGGTGATCAACGTGACGGGCGCAAACAACGGCCTATCGACGAGATCGACGAGTCGATCCCGGACGATGCCACTGGTCGGTGAGTGATGTAAAGTCGGAATTGTCGTGATCCTGGCGCGACGGCAAACGACTCAATCTTCGCCACGCCGCTGCTTCATGGATGCGCTCGAAGCGGAGCGGCATCCCGCGTGGTATCCAATTGACCAGCGAAGACCACACTCAATCGGGTCCACGACAGTACGTGAAACGCTCGTCGCCGATTGATTGGCTCGCAGATTTCGTGTTCGTAGCACTTCGCTGGCAAGCGGCCAACCCGGAGTGCTATGGACGGGAAACACCGGTGTTCCACCACGACCTGAATCAGGTGCAGCGGTGAGGCGAAACGAACGGCTACCTGCGAATGAGTTAGTCCGCCCGGACGATCTTCCTATGTATCTTATATGGAGTCTTCGTGTTTGTCTCGGCACCAATGGGAATATCGAATTGATTCATGCGCTGAGTCGGGAGAAACGCGGGAATTCGCGGTGGGTGCGCTGGGCGCACAGCATGCAGTGCGCCGCCGCAAAAAGCGCCGCGGCTGCCGGTTCGCCGGGAATCCCCGACTCAGGAGACGGAACGGCGACTGGCTTACCTTGCGGGTCGGCGGGATGATCTCGTGAGGTTGAGCGCCCAAAGGACGACCCCGGTGCGATTCGTGGCGCCACTCTTCTGGATCAGGCTGGCGACATACTTCTTGACTGTGCGCTCGGTGATGAACAGGGAATCCGCGATCTCCCGGTTCGATTTCCCCGCCCGGAGTTCCTCGAGCACCGCCAGTTCCCGCGGAGTCAGGGCGAGATTTGCCAAGGCGGAGGCGATCTCGGACTCAATTTCCGGTTCGGGCCTTCCGGCGATTTCGAGCGCGAATGCCTGAACAGCTGGCGCCAGTCGCGATGCGACGGCTCGGATGCTCTCACGAACGTCGAAGCCGGCCGGGTGGTAGCTCTGGTGGAACTTGCCGGGTTCGCCGAGTGTGAGCGCGCGGATGAGATGCCCCTCACCACCCGCCTTGTCACCCAGATGCTCCGCGATGATCGACGCCCAGACTGAGAACTCGATCTCCGCCGCGACGTGCTTCAATCGGCGGGCGGTTTCCAGAATGCCCGCGACGACCTGGCGGGCGCCGTCGTATCGATCATCGTGCAGCAGAAGCAGAAGCTCGACCTTGGCTAACTGATCGTCGCCGAAAGCGTGGCTGAACGGAATCGGGCCCTCCCGGCGCGACCACCAAAGGCGGGCGAGGTCGGTTTGCTCCGTCCGGAGCCAGAGGAGGGCGATCAATGCTTCGAGCCGGTGATTGAGCGCAGCGGCGCCACGATCGCGGCTCATCGTCAACGCGCGCTGAAGCAGCGGCAGCGCTTTGTCCGGTTGATCCTGCAGGAGATGGACGTTGGCGATCGCCCGCAGCGCCTCGGGATACCAGTGCATGGCCGGGTGGCGATCAAGTTGCCTGAGCAACTGGGCCGCTTCGGACACGGCCTCCTCGATGCGATTCTGTTCGATATAGAGCGGGATCAATCGGGTCCGGAATTCGCCGCGCGCGGCGGCGTGTGACCTGGGAAGATGATCGTGCACATAGCGCAGCATGTGCTCGGCGAGATTCAGATCGCCCGAGATCGCGGCGGCGTTTGCGAACACCGGTGCGATAACCAGTTCCGCAATCAGGGACGATTCCGGCAACCGCTCCTGACAGGCTTCCGCCTGCTCCAGGGCGGCTTCGGAGAATGCGATATCGCCGAGTTCCCCGGCCGAGCGATAGAGATTCGTCCAGGCCAACATGCGGTCGATCGCCGCGTCCGGTGGTAACTGCGCCAACGCTCGAAGGCTTTCGCTCACGACGGTGCCACTATGTCCGTCGGCCACCGCCAGCATCGCCAGATGCAGTGAATGGCGACCATGAACGATGGGCGGCAGTTGCGTGTGAACGAGTTTTGCGTAATCGCTGCTGAACCGCCGGGCCTCGATGATATCGCCGGCGGAGATTGAGGCCATCACCGCGGAGTGCAGCAACTCCGGGTCGGCCCGCAACACGGCCTTCGGGAAGGCGCGCGAAAGCTCGAGCGCATCGTGAATGCGCGCCCGGTCGGTGTCCTGCGCGATGAGCGTTTTCAGGAGTCGGGTCGCTTCGTCCCATTGCTCCGCCCGCAAGGCGCAGTCCACCGCTCGATCCAGGTCACCTTGTCGCTCGTACCAATGAGCCGCCCGCGTCAGCAATTCCTCCGGACGTTGCGGCCGGTGTAGCCGCCTGCTATGGCGCTGCACGATCTCGGCGAACAGCGAATCGAATCGATACCATTGATCGCCCCGGCTCGGTTGCTCAATGAGCGGGATACCGTTTACAAGCTGCCGGAGCACCGCAGCGCTCTCCTCGATTTCGAGTACGGCGTCGCACAGATCGGGGTGCAGGCTTTCGAGATGCACGGTGTCCAGAAGGAAATCACGATGCTCCCGCGGGAGCAATTCGATGATTTCTTCGATGACGAACGCTTCCAGCAGCGGGTTCTCGTGCAAACCCTCGATCAGGCCGGCGAATCGATCATTGTCCTGTTCGTCCGCGGGGCTGATCGATGTCAACATCAGTTTGAGCGCGGTCACCCACCCACCCGAGCGTTGGTGAAACTGCGCAAGTTGATCGTCGCTCAGCTCGAAATCGCGGAAGGCGAGCCGTAGTTCCTCGATGGTGAAGGCGAGATCTGTGTACGTTATCTGGCGCAGGAAACCATAGGCGCGCAGACGGGCCAGTGAAAGCTCCGGCGTTCGCCGACCAACCAGTACGACGTGCAGATGCACTGGCAGCTTCTTGAGGTACTGTCCGATGACGTCCAGCGTGCATTCGTCAGTGATCGCGTGGAAATTGTCCAGCACGAGGGTGAGCTTGTCCGGCAGGTGCCGAAACCTTGCCTGCAGGGCCGGAAAGTCCACAGGTTCCGATTTCGATCCCGCCATGCCCTGAATCTGGTTCAGCTTGCGCCAGATCTGCCCGGTCAACGCCCCCGGTGAGTTATCTTCGGGGCGCAGATCAACCCAGAGGACACGGGCGTTGCGCGACGCGACCCACTGCCGCACCAGCGTGCTCTTGCCGTATCCCGCCGGGGCGACAACAAGCGTCACCGGCGCCTGCTGCGGCTGATCCATGAGATCCAGCAGCCGGTCCCGCCGGACGGCGTTGGTGGGGATGCGTTGCAAGTTCGGTATCTCGCTAATCCTGACACGATGGCGACCGACTCAACGTTCGAGTCGCCGCTGATCCGGGACCGAGGACAACCAGCACCAACGGATTGACCGCGCGCTCGGTATCGAGAGCGGCTGCCGACTGGTAACGATCCGACGAACGCAACTCACGCGAACGCGTGCCCCCGGCGCCGAAACGGAGGGAAGACAGGTTGCGGCCGCACTCCGAATCCGGGATGCGCAGCCTCACGACGATTGACTTGGGCCATATCGATGACCGTTCGGTGGTCTTTCATGAAGTTAGTCAATCGCAGCGGTGAGGCGAAACGCATGGCCAGATCTTGAACCATCTCCCGCCCGGACGATCTACCTACTCATTCTAGAGCCAACATGGGAGGTTGTCATTCAATCATTCGGGCGTTTCGGGGTTTTTCTGACGAGCGGTAATTCAAGGTATGTGCTCATTCTCCGCGTGCCTTCGCGGTTGGATAGAGTGATTGCGCGAGAATTGGAGCAGCGTTCAGTTGATGGTCATTCGCGAGAATGGCAGGGAGAGAAGCGTTCATGGAACCGAGCTCGGGTGAGGATCTCAAGGCACTGGCGCGAGCCTTCTTCGAGGAAATCTGGAATCAGGGAGACGAATCGGCGATCGATCGCCTTCTTGCGGACGATGCGGCCGGCAATGATCCGACCTTCGGCACGGGCAAGGAGGAGTTCACGCGGAACTGGCGGCAATGGCAGGCCGGACTGAAGGATTTGGATTTCGAACTGACCGACATCATTGCGGAAGGGGATAAGGTGCTCACGCGCTGGGTGCTGACCGGGGTCCACACCGGGGAGTTCTTCGGCGCGGCGCCGACCGGCCGTCTGATTCGGGTCGAGGGCATGAGCTTCGATCGGATAGAGGGTGGCAAGGTCGTGGAGGGCTGCGACGGTTGGGACAAATACGGCCTCTTTCAGCAGATCGGCCTGATCCCGACGCCGGAATAGCGCCGCTCCCCGAACGTGGTTTTCTCACCGCAAAGCCCTCGGATCGCAACCGCGATCCGAGGGCTTTGTTCAGGATGTCGAGGCCCTGCAGCGGTGTCCACTTGAGCGGTGCATAACCTCAAAGGCCACCGCCTAGTCGAAGAAGTCGGCGTCTTCGGGGCGGAGATACGCCTTCGCGGCTTCGGGAATGAAGTTCACCCCAAGACCCGGGCGATCCGTCACCTCGATCTCGCCGTCCACCACCGGGTTGCCGTCGAACCCTTCGACGATGTCGTACCAGAAGCCGTCGTCCTCGAACCGGGCCGGATATTCAAAGGCGATGTAGTTATCGGGCAGGCAGGCCGCGAGCTGAATGTGACTGGCCAGACCGAAGACGCCATTCGCGGTGCCGTGCGGCGCGATGGCGATGCCGTGGAGATCGGCGTACTCGGCGATCCATTTCAGTTCGGCAATGCCGCCGACATCGCACGGATCGGGCCCGATCACATTCACGGCGTGCTTTTCGATCAGGTCCTTGTAGTTCTGGCGCAGGTAGATTTGCTCGCCGGTGTGAATCGGCGTGGTCGTGGCGTGGGTAATATCGCGATAGACATCGGCGTTTACGAACGGACTGTAATCGCCGGTGATCATGTCCTCCACCCAAAGCAGGTGCAGCGGTTCGAAGGCCTTTGCGAAGCGCAGCGCGTCGTAGGCAAGATAGCCGGGTCCGGCGTCGACCGCCAGCCCGTAGCCGGGTCCAAGTGCTTCCTTGGCCGCGAAGACCGACGCGACCGCATGGTTGAAGCCCTCCTCGGTCACCAGGCCGCGGTTGGCGTAGGGATACCGCTCGCCCGTGCATGGTGCTCCATAGAAATAGTTAGGGATATCCGAAACCATAGCTGAGTGGAAACTCGTCGGCAGTTTGAACATCTTGTAGCCGCCGGGCAGGGCCTTGGCCTCGGCTGCCCAGCGAGCGTAATCCGCAACGGTGTGTTCGGCCGAGATTTCATGATGATAGAAGGTGCGATAGGTGCGCACCTTGTCACGCACCTTGCCGCCGAGCAGTTTGTAGATCGGCACGTTGGCCGCTTTGCCGGCGAGGTCCCAGAGGGCGATCTCGATGGCGCTGACGGCCGATCCCCACGGCTTGAAACCGCCGCGATAGCGAATCCGCTTCATCAGCCGTTCGACATTGGTCGGGTCTTCCCCGACCAGGAACGGCTTGAGCTGGAGCACGAGCGGCTGCACGTATGGCTTCGGTGTTTCGATCTGGCTCCAGCCGTCAACGCCCGCATCGGTGACGATGCGCACGACCGGACTGTCCGCAATGACTGCGCACTTGATATCGGTGATTTTCAAGCCGTTCCCCCATTTCCGCGTCAGGAGCGAGTTGTCGGATGCAGGGTCATTGTACCGCCGCGCGCCCGTTCGTCATCCCCGATCAGCAATGAGTGGCATCGCGTCGAGCGCCCAGACGTCAAACATCCTGGACGGGCGTGAATCGCGCCACGAAGACGTTCGCGTCACCAGGGTAGGTTAGGCGGGCCACTGTCACCGGGCGCGCGAGATTCCAGGTCCGCCGCTCCATCTGGAGGCAGGGCGTACGCTCCGGGAGTTCGAGCGCGGTCGCGATCGTTCCGGTGGCGCCGATTGCGCTGATCGTGTGCTCGGCGACCGTCCACGGGACCTCGTGCAGCAACCAGGTTGAGGGCGGAGTCGTGGCGAAGTCGGCTCGTTCCGCGCTCGGCACGGTATCGAGATCGATCGCGCGCCATTCCGCGCAGAAGGGACGTCCGGAGGCAAGGTGGACGGCCTCGAGGATCAGCAGGCGGTCCGACGCCATCTCTTCACCGAGCCACACGACCTCCTGCTCGCGGGCAGGGCGAACCGACTGTTGGAGCAGCCGATACCCGTAGGGACGATTCAGGGCTTCGACTTCGGTGCGGACATCGTGGACATCGATGATCGCCGCTTGCGAGCGCGGCTGGAGCACGAAGCTGCCGGCGCGCTTGCGGCGGTCGATCAGGCCGTCCCGAGTCAGCTGCGTGAGGACCTTGTTCACCGTCATCCGGGAACATCCGTAGATCGCGCACATCTCCAGTTCGGTCGGAAGACGGTGGCCGGGGGGCCAATCGCCGGAAACGATTTTCGCCTCGATATCCGCCTGAATGCGTTGGTAGAGTGTTTGGGTCTCAACGCGCGCGCCACGCTCAGCCATGCCTGCTCACGTTCGTTGCTCTTCCCTGGAGATCGGAGAATCCGTTCACCAGATCGCTGATGACGCTGCGGTAGCGCGCGGCGATCGTATCGCGATGCACGTGGCGACCCTGCGCGACCACGCGGCGACCTCCGACCCAGACGTCTTCGATCGCCACGAGGTTAGCGAAGATCCACGTGTCCAGTATGGCATCGCCATCGACCGGAGGCGCCGCGGAGCGGTCCAAAGAAAGAAATTCGGCTGGTGCGCCAACCGCCAGCCCTGTTACCGCGTTCGACCTGCGCAGCGCCCCCGTGCCGCCGGCAATCGCCGAATCGAACAGCGAGCGTCCGGTCGATCGCGTTCGGTCCGCCAGCACATTCCGTTCCCGCGCGGCGAGGCGCTGGGCGTATTCGAGCTGTCGCAATTCCGCGGCCGCGCCGATGAGGATGTTGGAATCGGTGCCGACCCCGTATCGACCGCCCGGAGCGGAGAACGACTTGCCGGGAAAGATGCCGTCGCCGAGATTCGCTTCGGTGACCGGACAGAGACCCGCGACCGCACCGGACGCGGCCAGTCCGGTCACCTCCGTATCGTCAAGATGGGTGGCGTGGATGAGGCACCAGCGGTGATCGATCCCGGCGTGATCGAGAAGCCAGGCCACCGGCCGTTGACCCGACCAGGCGAGGCAATCCTCGACCTCTTTCACCTGCTCGGCGGCGTGGATGTGGATCGGTCCATCCGGAGCCAGCGCCGTCACCTCCCTGAGCTCATCCGGCGTCACCGCGCGCAGACTGTGCGGCGCCACCCCGACCACGCCGTCGGGAACGCCGGCGATCAGTTCGTGACAGCGTTCGACTATCCGCGCGAAGAGCGGAAGATCACTGATGAACCGGCGCTGATGAGGTTCCGGAGCGGCTCCGCCGAACGTCGCATGCGCGTAGAAGACGGGGAGGAGCGT
>JADLGF010000032.1 GCA_020849415.1 Thermomicrobiales bacterium | reverse complement strand
TGGTGGTTTGTTGCCGAGGGTTCAAAACCCTCGGCTAAGTCAGCCGAAAGTGCCTTCGGCACTGAGCTCCGCGTCGCACAATGTCCCGGAACGCGGAACGCGGAACGCGGAACGCGGAACCCGGAACCCGGAACCCGGAACCCGGAACCCGGAACCCGGAACCCGGAACGCGGAACCCGGAACCCGGAACCCCGGAACCCCGGAACTACGTCTCCGGGACCTCGTACAGCCGGGCGGTTTCGATGGCGAATTCGAGTTCCTCGGCGGTCAGTTCACCGAGCTTGAACGTGGCGATCTGGCCGGTCGGGCTGATGAACACGGTCACCGGCCGGGTTGTGCCGATGCCGTAACTCGATTCGATCGGGCCGAAGGCATCGGTACCGCCCGCACCGTCGTCCCGAATGTTCGGATAGGTAATGCCGTTGTTTTCGAGGAAGCGGAGCGCCGGGTACTCGGCGTCGTTGCGGATGTTGACGCCGATAAGGGTGATGGTGTCGTCGCCGGCGGCGCGTGCCTGCAGCATCGGCATCTCACGAAGGCAGGGATCGCACCAGCTCGCCCAGAAGTTGACGATCACCACGTTGCCCGAGTGCTGCGCCAGATCGAACCACTCCCCGAAAAAGGTTTCGCCGGAAAAGCCCGGCGCGGTCACGCCGATCTGGATCGAGTGCGCGGGCAGATCGCTCTTCTCGCGGTTGTAGTAGCCGATGCCGAAGAGCACGGCGATCAGGATCACCGCCAGCCCGATCGGGGTCAGCTTGCCGCCGAGACGTCCGTAGCCGATCCGGCCGACATCCTCGCCTTCGGTCTGCGCGAGGGTCGGTTGTTCCGGCGGGGGTTCCGTGCTCATCGCAATGCGGCGACGGCGGCGTCGATCGACGCCGCCAGTTCGGCGTCGGCGGTGTAGGTGACAATCAGGACGTTGCTGCCGCCGGCGATGTGGGGGGTGCCTTCGGCGGTAGGCGTGCCGCGCGTGTTCACGATCTGGAGCGTCGCCGGATCGAGCCGGTTCTGGTCGCGCTCGCGCTGTCCGGTATCCGGGTAGACGAAGACGTAGACGGTGGCGCCATTGACGATGATCGGTTGCGCCACCTCGGTCAGCCCGATCGCGCGATCCGCCGAGCGGCCGTACTCGGCTGTCAGGCCGGCGGCCTCGAACGCGAGCATGACGTCCTTCATCTCGTTGTGCCCCGCCTCGGCGGTGGGCACGACGATCTGGTTATCGTCCTCGCGCAGGTACATCCAGCCGGCGGCGGCGAACAAACCAATCGAAGCCACAAAGAGGAGGTAGGCGAACCAGGGCCGCCGGCCCGTCACCTGTTTCGCCTTGTCTCCCGCCGGCGGCCGGGAGGCTGGTTGTTCGCCCACGCTGATTCCTCCGACGTCCCGAATCGACCCAGCACGATGTTAGCGCCGAACGGCCTCCGGCACAAAGATGACCGGTGAGCGATGGCGTTAGCAAAGCCGTATGCTACGCGGCATGAGTTTCGTTGCCCTGCTCATGATCATTGTCGCCGGAGCCCTGCACGCCGGCTGGAACGCACTCACCAAGCGGAGCAGCGATCAACTCGCGTTCGTCTGGGGACTCACCGGCGCCATCGTACTCCTCTGCGCTCCGCTTGCGATCGTCGCCATCTGGATCGACGGGGTCGATGCCATCGGCCTCCGCTACATGGTCGCCTCGGGCCTGATCCACATCGGCTACTTCGCGCTGCTGGCGGCGGCGTACCGGACCTCCGAACTCGGCCTCGCCTACCCGGTGTCGCGCGGCATGGGCGTGCTGCTGATCCCCATCGCCAGCGCCCTGCTGCTCGATGAAGCGCCCCGCACCGCCGCCTGGATCGGCATCGTGCTGATCGCGGCTGGCGTGATCTGGCTCCACATCGGCGCGTTTCAGGCGGCGTATCACAAACGGGGGTGGCAGGGGGTCATCTCCTGGTTCGCGCTGGCGAACGGGGTGGTGATCGCCACCTACTCGCTGGTCGATGCGCGCGGCGTGCAGACGCTCCACCCGGTCATCTACAACTACGGGCAGATGGCGATCGCCTTCGTCGGGCTGAGCGCCTGGTTCCTGCTGACCCGTTCGATCGCCCGCCTGCGACCGATCCTGGCGTCGCCCCGCATGGCAGCGATCGCCGGCCTCGGCTCGTACGTCACCTACACCCTCGTGCTCGCCGCCACGCGGCTGGCGCCGGTCGCCTACGTCGGGCCGATGCGCGAAGTGAGCATCGTCTTCGGGGTGTTCATCGGTGCTCGGTTCCTCGGTGAACGGATGACATCGGGTCGGATCATCGGCGTGGCGCTGGTGGTATTGGGGATCGTGGCGATCAAGATTCTCGGCTAGGTGGACTACCGAGCGGATCGATCCGGCGACGTACTCTGCGGGTCAGGAGGTCTGCAATGCCCAACGCACACGGCTCGATGCGGTTTACCCGACGGAGCGCGCTCGCGACGGCGCTGGTGACGGGATTCGCGCTTCCGCGCGTAGTCCGGGCGGAGGCGACGCCGGTTGCGGCCGGCTGGGAGACGGTGGCCGGACTCGCCTTGCCCCGCTCCGAGTACGCGGCGGCAGTGCTCGGTGACGCGATCTACGTCGCCGGGGGTTTCGGCGCCGAATCGTCGTTCGATCGCTACGATCCCGCCGCCGACGCCTGGGAGCGGTTGGCCGACCTGCCTGCGCCGCGTCACCACCTGACGCTGATCGCCCTCGATGAGGCCCTTTACATCGCCGGCGGATTGAACATCAAAGCGAATTCCGCCGAGGCCACCTTCTGGCGCTACGATCCCGCCGCTGACCGTTGGGACGATCTCGAACCGTTGCCGCAGGGAGCGCGAGGATCGCTCGGCGGCGGCGCAATTGACGGTCGGCTCTACATCGCCGGCGGTTCGGCGCACGATCTCTCCGGTCCGGCTACGAACGATCTCGCCGTCTACGATCCCGAAGATGACCGCTGGGAATTGCTGACGCCCATGCCGACCGCCCGCGAACACCTCGGCGTCGGCGTGGCGAACGGCTTCCTGGTCGCGGTCGGTGGCCGCGACGGCGGTCACGAGTCCCCCGCCATGCTCGAGGCGACGGAAATCTACGATCCCGCGACCGGCACCTGGAGCGCCGGCGTTCCGATGCCGACGCCGCGCGCCGGACTCGGCGTTGCTTCGGACGGCGAGTCGATCTTCGTGCTTGGCGGTGAGCGCTTCTCGAACGGCGCGCCGGTCACCCTGGCGGCGGTGGAGCGCTATGAGCCCGAGGGTGATCGCTGGACGTCTCTGCCCGATCTACCGGTCGGGCGGCACGGCATCGCGGCTGCCTGGCTCGAAGGCGCGCTCTACGCGATCGGCGGCAGCGTTTCGGCCGGCGTGATCGAGAACATTCGCTCGGTCGACCGAATGGGAATCAGGAACCCTGGGTAGTGAACTCGTGAACGGTCTCACCGTCGAGCGCGCCACGAGCGGCCGGCGGTGTCCCGTTGTGCGAGACTGCCTGTACTATTTCGCCAGCCGGTACACGCTGCTCGTCACGTCACGACCGGGCGGGAATACTGAAGGACGACTCAGAAATTATGTCGAAGTTGGTCGGAGACGAATTGGTCACCAATCAGACGCTGGATGTGATCACGCGCCTCAACCGCTGGGCGCAATCGGCCATGCTGCAGGATCAGATCAAGGGTGAATTGAGTCTCCGCCA
>JADLGF010000031.1 GCA_020849415.1 Thermomicrobiales bacterium | reverse complement strand
CGAGGTCCGGGCCGCCCTCCACGCCGGTGAGTGTCAGATCGTCGACGGCGTGTTGAGCGGACTCGCCCTGCAGATCGTCGAACGGGTACTCAGCCGCGCCCAACCGGGCTAGGTGCTCGCATCGAGCACCATCCGCGATCTCGTCGCCGGATCGGGCATCGAATTCGAGGAACAGCCGGGCCGGTTGCTCACCGGACTCTCCAGCGGCCTGACCCTCTTCCGCCCGCTGGCCGATGTCCGCCCGATCACCGCGCCGGCCCTGCCGCTTGCGGAGGAATTCTCGCGCCCACCCGCCACGCTCACCCCACGTGAACGCGAGATCGCGATCCTGATTGCCCGTGGTCACACCAATCGCGAAGTGGCCGATCGGCTCTCGATCGCCCCGGCCACCGTCGAGCGCCACGTCGCCAACATCCTCGGCAAACTCGGTTTCCACACCCGCGCCCAGGTCGCCGCCTGGGCCGTCGCCCACGATCTCCTCCGCGTCACCCTCGACTGACGATCCCGCTCCACCGTCGCCACCGAAATACATGCCCCTGTACATGGTTTCGGGGATGTTCCGCGCCGCTTCCACTCCTACCGTGAAGCTCGGAACCGGTTGGCAACTGTTCGCCACCGGGAAGGAGCAGGAGATGTTTGATCGATCGAAACAACCCGCGGATCCGGCCTACCGGTCGGACCGGCGGGGCTTCGTGAAAACCGGCGGGCTGATCGCCGGCGCCGCCTCGCTGTTGGGGGGCGGAGTGACCAGTGCCGCCGCGCGGGGAGATTCCGCGCCCGCGACGAGGATGAGCACCATGCAAACCTGGCGACCCGACCCCACCTTCTACCCGACCCCGGCCTCCGCCGTGAAGGCGCCGGCCGAGGAACTCGCTTACGTGGTCCGGGTCAATCCGAACGGCGGCGATCGCCCCGATGCGATCTGTGTGGTCGATACCCGGCCCGATTCGGACACCTACGGCCAGATCGTCGGCGAGGTGGAAATGACTCACGCCGGCGACGAGCTGCATCACTTCGGCTGGAACGCCTGCAGTTCCATGCTCTGCCCCAGTTCACCGCACCCGCACGTCGAACGCCGCTACCTCATCGTCCCCGGCCTCGGCTCGTCGCGGCTCTACATCCTCGATACCAAACCCGATCCGCTCAAGCCTGAGATCGTCAGGGTGATCGAGCCGGAGGAGATCGCCGAGCGGACCGGTTACTCGAAGGGGCACACCGTCCACTGCGGACCGGATGGCATCTACGTCAGCGCCCTCGGCGCGCCCGATGGTGATGGACCCGGCGGCATCTTCATCCTCGATCACGACACCCTGGAGGTGCTCGGCCGCTGGGAGATCGACCGCGGCGACCAGATGCTCCACTACGATTTCTGGTGGCACCTCGGATACAACACCATGATTTCCAGCGAGTGGGGCACGCCGAACATGGTGGAAACCGGTGTGCAGCCCGATCTGCTGCTCGATGGCCAATACGGCCACCGCCTCCACTTCTGGGATTTGCGCGAACGGCGTCACCGGCAAACGCTCGATCTCGGGAAATCGAACCAGATCGCGCTCGAACTGCGCCCGGCCCACGATCCCACCCAGCAGTACGGCTTCGTCAACACGGTCATCAGTCTTGATAACCTCTCTTCCGGCATCTTCCTCTGGCACCGTCAGAACGGCGAGTGGGAAGCGCAGAAGGTGATCGAGATACCGGCCGAACCGGCGGAGGAAGACCAGTTGCCACCGGCGCTGAAACCCTTCAAGGCCGTGCCGCCGCTCGTCAGCGATATCGAGCTGAGCGTCGATGACCGGTTCCTCTACGTCTCCTGCTGGGGCACCGGCGAATTGCGCCAGTACGATGTTACCGATCCCTTCAACCCGGTGCTGACCGGATCGCTGCAGATCGGCGGCATCGTCCGGCAAGCCGGGCATCCGGCCGCCAGCGGCGCCCTGAACGGCGGTCCGCAGATGGTCGAGGTCAGCCGCGATGGCCGTCGCATCTACGTCACGAATTCTCTCTACCTCCCCTGGGATGCCCAGTTCTATCCCGACGGCATCCAGGGCTGGATGATCAAGATCGACGCTGATCCTGACGGCGGCATGGCCTTCGACGAATCGTTCTTCATCGATTTCGGCGATCAGCGGCCCCATCAGGTGCGCCTGCAAGGGGGCGACGCCTCCTCCGATTCCTACTGCTTCCCGTAGTCGGACGAGCGAGGGAGGAGGACGATCATGACCGGCACGCAGCTTTCATGGTCACTGGCGGCGTTGATCGCGCTCGGCGCGTTCCACGGTTTGAATCCGGCGATGGGCTGGCTCTTCGCGGTCGCCCGGGGATTCCAGGAGCGCCGGCTCCGCGCGGTCTTCGCCGCTTTCAGACCGATCACCCTCGGTCACCTGCTGGCGATCGCGCTCGTCGCTGTACCGGTCGGGCTGCTGGGCATGACCATCCCGCGCGACTGGTTGCTGATCGTGACCGGCCTGTCGTTGATCACCTTCGCCCTCATCCGGCAGATCGCCCGGTTGCGTCACCCGCGCTGGGTCGCCATGCGGGTGCGTCCGCGCGAACTGGCCGTCTGGTCGTTCCTGATGGCGACCTCCCACGGCGCGGGGCTGATGCTGGCGCCAGTGCTGGCCGGCTCCTCGGGTGATTCAACGGTGTCGGCCGAACACGCGCACCACATCGGGATGGCGACCTCCGATCACGCGCAGCACCTGGCGGGAGCGAACGAGAACGGTCTCGGCGCCGCCCTGCTGGCGATCAGCCTGCACACCGGCGCCATGTTCCTCGCCGGCGCCACCATCGCCTTCGTCGTCTACCGTCTGGTCGGGGTCGAGGGCCTGCGCCGCTACTGGATCAATCTCGATCTGATCTGGGCGGCCGCCCTCATCCTGACCGGCACGATCTCGCTCGGAGTCGGCGCCTGGTCGCTCGCGACCGGCTGACTCCACGATCGATTCCGTGCTCTTCCGATTCACTACCGATTCCGAAAGCGGCAGTTACTCCAACCGGGTTGGGGCGGTGGGCCAGCGCTTGCCGGAAACGTCCACCCACCGG
>JADLGF010000030.1 GCA_020849415.1 Thermomicrobiales bacterium | reverse complement strand
AGGCAGAAAAAGGTGACGCGGGAGAGATCGAGATCGCCCGCCGCCTGGAGTTCGATCAGTTTGCGGAACATCCCGAGCGGCGTGCTGCCGGTCGGGAGCGCCAACACCAGATCGGGCTTGGCCGCCACCGCTTCGGCGACGTTGCGGGCCGCCTCGGCGCTCATTGCCTCGTAATCCGCCACCACCTGAACCGGCACGCTCGCCAACTCGCACTCCTGTCGCTGAACCGCTCGAATTCGCTCCGCTGAGGATACCCCGCCCGGCGTATCCTTGACCCGGGAGGTGCGGCTTTGGAGCAAAACGAACGATTCGAAACGATTGCGCGGGAGATCGATCAGTGGGTGGCCGACGGCGCGGTGCCGGGCGCGGCGATCACCATCCGTTTCCGGGGTGAAACGGTAGCGGAACACATGGTCGGCGAAGCGCATCCCGGCATCCCGATGAGGCCGGCAACGCTCTTCGGACTCGCGTCCGTCACCAAGCCGGTTGCAGCGGCGACGGTCGTCTCCTGCGCCGAGGACGGACTCTTTTCACTCGATGATCCGGTGGCACGGCTCGTGCCCGAGTTCCTGACCGATGTCGATTCATCGGTCGAAGGCTTCGATCCGGCCCTGGAGGAACAGCGAGCGTCGATCACTGTCCGCCAGTTGCTGGCGCACACCTCGGGGCTTCCGGAAGACCTGCCCGCCAGCTATCTCAACTTCCGCGCCCTGCCCGATCTCGAAACGTGGACCGACGCCATGCTCCGGATGCCGCTGAAGGCCGCTCCCGGCAGCACGCTTCGCTATTCGAACGTCGGTTTCGCC
This sequence comes from Thermomicrobiales bacterium, assembly GCA_020849415.1. Lineage (GTDB taxonomy): Bacteria > Chloroflexota > Chloroflexia > Thermomicrobiales > UBA6265 > JADLGF01. The sequence goes on along the minus strand of JADLGF010000030.1, from coordinate 3,218 downwards.
CTGCTCGGGCGGTTGGTCGAGCACGCCACCCGCAACGATTTCTGGGACGAAACGCGAACCCGGATTCTCGATCCGCTCGGTCTGGATGAGATCGTGCCCCGACCATCCGGCTCAGCCGTCGAGCGGATCGCCGATGTGCAGGACGCCGCCCGTTCCGGCTCGCCGAGCGCCGCCTACAACAGCGCCTGGTGGCGCGAAACCGCCATTCCCTGGGGGGGAATCTACGGATCAACCCGTCACCTCGCCCGGTTCGCGGAGTTATTCCTGCCCGGCCGGGCAGAAACTTCCGTGCTGACCGAGGACGCCTGCCTCGCCATGCGCACCGATCAGGCGAACGGGGTCAGCGGTGGCGTGGAGAGCCTACGCGTGCAGTGGCAACGGGCGTACTGGGGACTCGGCTGGGAGGTGCGCGGCGACAAACCGAAGCACTGGACGGGCGATCTTGCCTCTCCTGGCACCTTCTGCCACTTCGGCGCCGCCGGCACGCTGCTCTGGGCCGACCCGGACCGGGACCTGGTCGTGGCCGTTTTCGCAAACCGCACGGTCGCCCACCGCTGGCCCTTCGCCCCACCCCGCTGGACCCGCCTCAACAACGCCATCATCGAAGCCGCCGACGAATTGCGGGATTAGACGGGGAACGCGATCACCGAGCCACGCACGGCCAGCGAAACCGCATCGCCGGGAGTGGCCGGCCGATCGTTGCCGGCGCGGGCGATCACCAGTTGGCCGGAGGGCAGTTCGACCCCCAGAAGTTGGTCCCGACCGGTGAATTGGCGGGTGCGCACCGTGCCGGAAGAGCCACCAGGCACCGAGCGGGCAGATACCTCGATCATCTCGGGCCGGATCAGGACGTCGACGGGTCCCTGACGCTCCCGCGCCAGCGCCAGAACACCGAGCTCGGTCCGGACCGATGTCACCTCCGCCTCGCCGGGCAGGAACTGCGCCTCACCGACGAAGCCGGCGACCGTGCGATCGGCCGGACGGTGGTAAACGATCTCCGGCGGATCGCACTGCGCGATCCGGCCCTCGAACATCACCGCCACCCGATCCGCGAGCGTCAGCGCTTCCTCCTGATCGTGCGTCACCAGCACCGCCGTGGCGCCGGCGCGACGCAAGATCTCCCGCACTTCCATCCGGACCTGATGGCGGAGGTGCGGATCGAGATTCGAAAAGGGTTCATCGAGCAGCACGAGATCTGGGCGCGGCGCGAGCGAGCGCGCCAGCGCCACCCGCTGCTGCTGACCGCCCGAGAGCTGGGCCGGGGTGCGCGATTCGAGTCCGGTCAGCCCGACCAACGCCAGCGCGTCAGCCACGCGCTCGGCCCGATCAGGGAGTTTTCTAATGCCAAACGCGACATTCTCACCAACGTTCAAGTGAGGGAAAAGGGCGTAATCCTGAAAAACGACGCCCACCTTGCGCCGTTCGGGCGGCACGGTCGAGCGTTCGTCCGCCACGCGCTGGCCGGCGATCGTGATCGCGCCGGCGTCGGGCGCTTCGAAGCCGGCGATCAGGCGCAGGGTGGTGGTTTTGCCGCAGCCGCTCGGACCCAGTAACGCGACCAACTCGCCCTGACAGACGGAGAGGTCGAGTCGATCGACGGCGGTCACGGGTCCGTAACTCCTGGTCACCGCTTCGAGTTGAAGGCGAATGCCCACCGCCGGATCGTCGATCGGATTCAAGCGGTCCGTGACGCCCGGGGGGCCGGCGGCTTCGATTGTGCGCGTTGACTCGCTCATTGCCGCTACGCTACCACAACATCTGCTGCCTATTGCCCCAGACCGCCGAACGCCTTTTCAGAGCGGAGACTCAGCAACAGCGCCGGCAGGGATGAGATCGCGATCATCACGACGGCGATGCTCGCGGCCCGGCCGAACGCGCCGTGCCCGGTGTAACTCCAGATTTCAGTGGCGAGGGTCTGGAAGCCGGTTGGAGCCAACATCAGCGTGATCGGCAGTTCCCGCATCACAGAGAGGAAAACCAGGATCATTCCAGCCAGGATGCCCGGCGATGCCAGCGGCGCCGTCACTCGCCGCACCGCGCCGAACGGCGTCTGGCCGAGCGATCGCGCGGCGTCCTCCAGACGCGGGCTGATCTGCAGCAATGAGGCGCGGGTGGTCCCGACCCCTTGCGGCAAGTAGCGGATCGCCATCGCGATCACGAGCAACGGCAATGTCTGGTAGAGCGGTAAAAGGTACCGCGCGCCGACGAAGACGAACGCCAGGGCAATCGCGATTCCCGGCATCGCGTAGCCAAGGTAGGTGAACCGTTCGAGCGCGCCGCTCAACCGTCCCGGATAACGCACCGCCAGCAACGCCACCGGCAGCGCCGCCGCCGTCACCGCCAGGGCCGAAAGCCCCCCGAGAAGGACCGAATTCCAGGTGACCCCCGGCATGTCGACGAGGCCATCGCCGGTCGAGGTGCCACGCAGCATCCACCACACCAGTGTCGATATCGGCACCACCAACGCCAGCAAAGCCACCAGCGAACAGTAACCGAGCGCGATCCAGCGCCAGGCGCCGCGGAGCTTGGCTGGCGTCGCCACGCGCGCCGCGCCGCTGCCGATCCGGTAGTAGTTGGTCCGCCGCCGGAACCGCCCCTCTCCAACCACCAGGAGTAACGCGAAGGCGATCAGCATCAGCGCCAGCACCGCCGCGAACGAGCGATCGAACGCGGCGCGGTACTGGGTGTAGATCGTGCGGGTGAACGCCTCGTACCTTAGGAGCGTGACAACGCTGAAATCGGAGACGGCATAGAGCGCCGCCAGCAGGGAGCCGGCGCCGATCGCCGGCCGCAGTTGGGGCAGGGTCAGTCCGAAAAACGCTCGCCAGGGACCGTACCCAAGGCCCCGCGCCGCTTCTTCCAGACTCGGATCGAGGCCGACCAGCGAACCCCGCACGGTCAGGTAGACGTAGGGATAGGTGAACAGCGAGAGCGTCAGCAACGCGCCGTGGAAACCGTAGATGCTCGGGATCTGATCTACCCCGAGCGGCGCCAGCAAATCGCGCACCAGCCCGCGCGGACCGAGCGCGCCGATAACAGCCAGCGCCCCGGCGTACGAGGAGATCACCAGCGGCAGCGCCGCCACGGTCGACCAGAAACGCCGGAACGGCAGATCGGTCCGGGTGGTGATCCAGGCCAGGGGCACGGCAATCAGCGTCGAACCGATGGCGACGCCGATCGCCAGCTTGGCGGTGTTCCAGGCGATGAGCGCGGTCCGT
>JADLGF010000029.1 GCA_020849415.1 Thermomicrobiales bacterium | reverse complement strand
GTTTCGGCCCAACTCGCCCGCGGCACCGCTTTCGCCATGCCGACGCGTGAAGAGATCGAGCTGGCGGAACTGCTGGTGAGCCGGATCGCGTCGGTCGATCAGGTCCGCTTCACCAACTCCGGTTCGGAGTCGGTGATGATGGCGATCAAGGCGGCCCGCGCGTTCACCGGCCGGCCGAAGGTGATCTCCTTCGAGGGGAGCTACCACGGGTCGTACGACGCGGCGGAGGCATCGCTGCCGCCCCACTCGAACGCGCTCGAAGCGCCGCCGCAACCGTTCGAGTACTCGGTCGGCCCGCCGCGCGGCGTGCTCGATAACACGATCGTGCTGCCATTCAATGATTCAGCCGCGTTCGAGGCCGCCTTCGCCGCCAATCGGGATTCAATCGCGGCGGTGCTGATCGATCCGATGCCGCTCCGGATCGGCATGATCCGGGCGAATCAGGATTTCATCGAACTGATCCGGGAACGAACCGCCGCGGCCGGGGTGGTGCTGATCTTCGATGAGGTCGTCAACCTGCGCGTCGCCTATGGTGGCATTCAATCGCTTTACGGCGTCGAGCCCGATCTCACCACGATGGCGAAGATCATCGGCGGCGGTTTTGCCGGCGGGGCGGTCGGTGGTTCCGAGACGGTGATGTCGGTCTTCGATCCGACCCTTGGTCATCTCAAGGCGCCCCACGGCGGCACCTTCAACGCCAACCCGGTCACGATGACAGCGGGCAAGGTGGCAATGGAAAAGCTGACGCCCGAGGAGTTCGCCAGACTCGATCGGCTCGGCGAATCGATCCGCGCCGGCATCGGTGAAACGCTGGCGCGGCACGGCGTGGACGGTCAGGTGACCGGGGCCGGCTCCCTCTTCTACATCCACCTGCACGACCGGCCGCTGACCGACTATCGCAGCTCGATCACGAACAAGGCGGAACAAGCCTTCGCCACACGTTTACACCGCGCCATGATGGCCAACGGCGTTTTCATGTCCACCAGCATCTGCGGCTGCCTCAGCACGCCGATGGGGGAGGGCGACATCGACGCCTTCACGACCGCCCTGGGCCTCGCCATCGAAGAAGCCCGGGCCTAAGTCAAGTCAAAGTGCCAGAGCGGATTGTTTCGAGAGTTCAACTCTGAATATCCCTTGAGACTCTCACTCGGTTTGGTATTGCCCTTTGGTCTCCGCTGCGAGTTGCAGGGGTTGTTGCAGTACGCGGGGAGCAGGACCCCTGTCCCGTGACAGCGCCAGATGATCAGGCAAAATGAGCGATTCATGCAGGCCATTCGGATATTCGAAGGCGAGGGAATCTGCATCGAACCGAGCGTTTGACGCATGGATGATTCGGTGATGATTCGGACAAAGAACAACGATGTTGGAACTCACGTCAGGACCACCGTCACCAAGTCGGTGGATGTGATGGGCCTCAGCATAGTCAAGGTCGAACATGTCGCGAAACTCATGTCCGCACACTTGACAGCGATGTGAGTAGTAGGATTTTAAGCTTTCGCCCAGCATTGGATTTCTCTCATATCGTGTCGTTATGACTTGATGGGGCGGCCTTGGATCTAGGAGCTCCAAGCGATCGTGATTGAAGATTGCTCCAAGCGCGCGCTCCTTCCCAAATATTTCCGCGATCATGCGGGTCGGTGTACGTTGAAGTTGTGGGTTGGGCTTCGACGCTAAAGCCCAGAGAACATGGGGAAGTATCATTTGTTCATCCACCGAGTCAATGTACCGCGGGTTATCTTGACCACCATAGTCCCGCGAGAGCCGCAACTGTTCGAGACTGAACGGTATAGTCGGCACCGATGCCGACCCGCGCACGATCCAATCCCATTTTCTGCCTTCATTTGGCCAATAGTGTTGGCTTAGGGTGCCATCATAATCACGTTCAATCTCGTCGAACACAATCGCGTAGTTGATCCGCGCGTCTAGCAAACCTAAGCGCATGGCATCACTCTTCACCAGCTGCAATAACAGAAGTTCGCCGGGTTCAAGTGGTGGCGATTGCGGCCTATTGCGCAGCGCAAACAGCGAGCGCTGTATGCACATATCAATCTGCGCCTCGCGTACGTTGAGCCGTCGCATGACTTCGAGACCTACCGCTTTCCGTGAAGCGCCTTCATCCCATCATACATGCTACTAAAGGCGATCCTGCAAAGCGTAAGTTCGTAGATAGTTGCTACGACAACGTCGAGCCTATCGCCTATCGATTGTCACCCCGACTTCCGCCAGCAACCCATCCCAGTCCAGAGCACGGGTGTACATGCCGAGGGAGCCATCGGCGTTGCGAGGCCAGTCTTCCGGGGCGCGGTCCCAGGCGAGTTCGATGCCGTTACCGTCCGGATCGGCGAGGTAGATCGCTTCGTGCGTGCCGTGATCCGACGCGCCGCCAATCGGGTACTGCAGTTCCATCAATCGCACGATGGCGCGGGCCAAATCCTTCCGTTCCGGGTAGTTGAAGGCGGTGTGGTACAGACCGGTCGAACCGCGCGGCGGCGGCGATCCGCCCTTGCTCTCCCAGGTGTTGAGCCCGATGTGATGGTGATAGCCGCCGGCCGAAAGAAAGGCCGCCTGATCGCCGTACATCGCGACCACCTCGAAGCCGAGGTAGTCGCGATAGAAGGCAACCGCGCGATCGAGATCGGCGACCTTCAGATGAACGTGTCCGATCCGGGTGCCGGCCGGGGCAGTGAAATCCTGCGTTGACATCATTTCTCCGCGACCGGCCATGGGAGCATCCCGTCAAGAAGCGCCGGTCGTTCCATTACCCCAGAGCTTACCAAATGTAAGCGACGTCGGCAACCCGGCTACACCGAGACCGGCGTTTCCCACGCTCCGCTGGCCGAGCTGCGCTCCACCGCGTCGAGCACCGCCTGACAGCGGTAGCCGTCCGCAAAACTCGGCGCCGGATTGACGCCCGTCCTGATCCCTTCGAGGAGGTCCCTGATCACGTGCGCGAAGGTGTGCTCCCAACCGATGATGTGCCCGCCCGGCCACCAGGCGCCGACGTAGGGATGCGGACCATCGGTCACGAGAATTTTGCGGAAGCCCTGAACGTCGCCCGGATCGTCGACGAAATAGACCTCGAGTTCGTTCAAACGCTCCAGGTCGAAGACGATCGTCCCCTTTGAACCGTTGATCTCGAACTGGTTGTGATTGCGCCGGCCCGGCGCCAACCGTGTCACTTCGAAAGTACCGGTCGCGCCGCCGGCGAATTTTGCCAGGAAGTGCGCGGAGTCATCGACCGTCACCTCGCCGTACTCGGTGCCGCTGGTCGCTTCGAGACCGGCCCCGCCGCCGCTCGTCACCTCGACCGGCCGCTGCTTGATGAAGGTGCTGAGCGAGCCGGTAACGCTGACGATTTCATCGCCGAGCAGGTAGCGGCTGAGATCGACGATGTGCGCCGCGATGTCGCCGAGCGCGCCCGACCCTGCCAGCTCTTTCTTGAGCCGCCAAACGAGCGGGAAGGAGGGATCGAGAATCCAGTCCTGCAGGTAAACCGCCCGGAAATGGCGAATCTCGCCGATCCGGCCTTCCTCGATCAGCTTCCGCGCCAGCACAACCGCCGGCACCCGCCGGTAGTTGAAGTTGATCATATTGACCACGCCCGCCACCTGGGCTGCGGTCATCATCACCCGCGCCTGTTCGAGCGAATTCGCCAGCGGCTTCTCGCAGAGCACGTGCTTACCGGCGGCGATCGCCGCCATTACCACGTCGTAGTGCGAATCGCCCGGCGTGGAGACATCGATCAGGCCAATGTCTTTCCGTTCGATCAACCGGCGGTAATCGGTTTCGTACCCTTCCCAGCCGAGTTGCTCCGCGGCGTGGCTGACCGCGGCCTCGTTCCGGCCGGCGATCGCCACCATGCGCGGCTTCGGATCGACATCGAAAAAGTGGCTGACCTGCCGGTAGCCGTTCGAGTGGGCGCGTCCCATGAACTTGTACCCGACGAGCCCGATCCCGATCTCACCCATTGCCAAACTCCTTCACTGTCCGCGTTGGTTCTCCAAGTATGCCGTCAGGTTTCCCGCCGCCACGAACGGAGTGATGAATTCGACGCGAAGCGGCACTGCGATTGCGAACGGTGCCCAGTTGGAAGGCCGCTCCGCGTCGGACCCTTCGCTTCACTCAGGGTGACGATGCCGGTATGGGCGCTATGCCCACCAGCTCTCGGTGCGGTCCTCGGTAAACACGGAATCCTTCAGGAAACTGACCGCCCGGGTGAAGCCCTCGTTGATGCT
>JADLGF010000028.1 GCA_020849415.1 Thermomicrobiales bacterium | reverse complement strand
AGCTCTTCCTGCGTTGCCGTCAACGGCATCGGCGTGTCGCCTCGCATGGCGTCGATCCGTTTGCGCACGATCTCACGAACCATTTAGAGAACCTCCTCGCCCTCGATCAGGCGTTGACCGACCGATCGAGCCGGGTGTACGCGGGGAACGGATCGGGACCGAGCAGCGGCGCCGTCCAGACCCGGAACGAGTCGCTGATCCCGCGATTGCCGGGGGCGATGAATCCTTCGGGAAAGGCGCGCGCTTCGTTGGCGATCTCGCCGAGCGGCGCCGTGCCGATAGCGCATTGATACGGGTCATCCGAAAGGCGGTCAAGCGTGACCATGAAATCGCTCTGCTTGGCGGCGACCCGCGCGGCGGCGGCCCAGCCGAGATCGTACGCTTCCTGCCGGTCAACGGGCGACGCCAGCAGGCTGGCGGCACGCACGAACGAACCGGGACGCTCATACCGCGCCTTGCCGATGCCCCGTCTCTGCAGCAGCCGGGTCACGGCTTCGGCGGGTGATGGGTAGTAAGGATGTCCGTGAGGATCGACGAAGATCGGCTCCGCGCCGCTGAGATGCTCACCATCGGCGGTCCGGAGCGTCTCCGGCACGATCGCCACGCAGAACCCCTGTTCATCGAGGCGCTCCCGAATCTCGGCCGCCGCCGCGTCCGCTGATACCGGCGGCGCTTCCGGGAGAAAGATCAGCGGCTGCAGATCACGTTCCGAAGGGTCGAAACCGAGGGCGGTGCTCGCCGCCAACCAACCGGCGTCGCGGCCCATCACCTCGATCACCTTGACCGGGTAGAGATCGGGAGCGGAGAGGGTGTCGAACGTGGCGTCCCGGACGATCGTCGCCAGCGTTCTGGCGGCCGAGGCGTAACCGGGGCAGTGATCGGTAAAAAGAAGATCGTTGTCGACCGTTTTCGGAGCGAGCGCCACCGAGAGATCGAAACCCGTCGCGGTCGCCGCCTGACCGAGCCGGTGGGCGGTATCGGCGGAATCGTTGCCGCCGATCAGCACCAGCGCGCGTGCGTCGACCACTTTCAATTGCTTGAGTGCTACTTCAATGTCGTTGTCACTCAATTTACGCCGGGTGGTGCCGAGCGCTGAGCCGGGTGTGGCTTGCAGATCGACAAGCGGCGTGGTGGTGAGTTCGATGAGTTCGCCCTGCAGCAAACCCTCGGTGCCGAACCGGGCGCCGAGCACCCGGCTGAAAGCGCCGCTCTGCCGCGCCGAATCGATCACCCCGGCCAGGGTGGCGTTGATGACCGCGGTGGCGCCGCCCGATTGGCCGACAACCAGCGTGCCCGGGTTCATGACGCGCCCGTCGGAGCGCCGACGAGTTCGATCAGCGGTCCGTTCAGCAGGCTCATGACGTAGGCCGAATTCTGGGCGATGCGCTCCTGCCAGTCGTCCTGCCGGTAGAACACCGTTTCCACGGTTTCGGCCGCGCCGTTGACGGCGATGATCGCCCGTTCCTGAATGGCGTCGATCTCTTCGAGCGGCACCTCACCGATCAGGACGAGCCGGGTCGGTCCGTTCGCGCGCTGCGCCGGATCGCCCGCCAGAAAGGCGGCGTCGAGTCCGGTGACCGCTTCCAGCCCGGCTTTCAGCGTCGCTTCCGGACCGATCGCGGCGGAAACGAGCCGGGCGAGCGGCGCGTAGAAGGACGATTCGGTGACGACGCGGTATCGGCGGGTGTTGCCGAGGCGGCGGCTTTCGATCAGCCCGAGCCGTTCCAGCTTGTAGCACTCGTGCTGGAGCGAACTGATCGGCAGGTCGAGCAAGCGCGAAAGATCGGTCAGCGAATAGCGCAGGTGGGGGCGTGGCAGCATCTGGCTGAGCACCGCCGCCCGCAGGCGCGATGAGAAAATCTCTTGCAGCAACCCGCTGCCGCCGTCCGGAATCTGCTCTGCCATCCCAGCCTCTTTCGATCGGCCCGATCGGAGCGACTACGCCTGTTGCAGGAAAAGTTTGACCAGATCGGCGCGGGTCACGAGACCGACCAGTTTACCGTCGGCCAGCACCGGTACCCCGCGAATGCCGTGCAGCCCGACCAGATCGACCACGCGCTGCGTCGGTGTCTCTTCCGTTACCGTCACCACGCCGCGGCTCATGATCTCACCGACCGTGGCGCCCTGCTTGCTGATGATGTCGTATTCGGTCACCACGCCGACGAGCGCGCCGGTGGCATCGACCACCGGCATGCCGGTCAGGTCGGCCTCGATCAGGCGTTTGGCCACGGCGACCACGGCGGTTTCGGGGGAGGTGGTTTCGATATCACGCTGCATGATCTGCTGGACGGTGGTGGTGTTTTGGTCGAGAACCATTCGTGGAGCGTTCCCTTCGCGCCGCTGGCCGGCGCATCCTGACGGCCATTTACGGTGAAATTGTACTCCGTGGCCGGGGCATCGCCCGGCGCGAATAAGTAGGGTAACCTTCAATCGAACGTGAGAAAGGGTCAAGATTCCATGCCTGCCGAACACGCCATTCTGGGATTGCTCGCGGAGACCGAGGCGGGGGCGCATGGCTACGATCTGGCCCGGTATTTCTCATCCGAAGAGCCGCTGGGAACGATCGTTCATCTCGAGCCCGGCATGCTCTACCACCACCTGAAAAAGCTGAGCAAGGCCGGCTGGGTCACGGCTACGGTCGAGCAGCAGGGCACGCGCCCGCCGCGGCAGGTCTACCAGCTGGAGCCGAGCGGCCGCGAGGAGTTGCGTCGCTGGTTGACCGAGCCGGTCGAGCGGACGCGCGAAATTCGTCTCGATTTCCTGGTCAAGCTCTTTTTTGCGCTGCGATCGGAGCCGGGTCTGGCGGAGGAATTGATACGTCACCAGCGGGAAACGCTGGAGCGAAACGCCGCCAGCCTCGCCGAGCAGCAGCGGGCGCTGGCCGCGCGCGAATCGCTCGGCCGCCAGGAGCAGGAGTTCACCCTGGCGGTGATCGAACTCCGCCGTTCCCAAACCAACGCCGCCCTCGCCTGGCTCGATTCCCTGAAACCGGTACTCGAATCCCGCGTGCGAACGAATCCGGCGTCAGAACAGGCCTGAACCGTTGCGTTGCCGGCTTCACGCGGACTGGTCCAGGGGGCGTGCTACACTCGCTGCGCGGTTCCGGATGGAAAAAGCGCCCCACGGTCGGCGGTTCTGAAGGTAAAGAGCAGTAACGCCGGCATGGCGAACGATCCACTACCCACCACCCAACCAACACCCGAAGATCGGCTCTTTGCGCTCCTGGGAGAGCGCGGGCAGTTGCAGGTGGCGACGGCCGAATCGTGCACCGGCGGAAATGTCGCTGCGCGGTTGACTTCGATCGCCGGCAGTTCCGCCTACGTGCAGGGTGGGCTCGTCACCTATTCCAATGACGCCAAAGCGAATCTGCTGGGGGTGTCGCGGGAGATGCTCGCCAGCGTCGGGGCGGTCAGCCCCGAGTGCGCCATCGCCATGGCGGAAGGCGCGCGCCGCGCGTACCACGCTGATCTGGCCGTTTCGACCACCGGTATTGCCGGTCCGAGCGGCGCTACCGCGCGCAAACCGGTGGGATTGGTCTACATCGCGATCGCGGACGGGGCAGAAACGCGGGTTGAATCGCATACTTTCCCCGGAGATCGCGCCGCCATCACCCGGGCCGCGACCGATCGCGCGCTCGAACTCCTGGTGGAGGGAGTCGAGCGGGCGCTGGCCGCATCTTTAGCCGGGTAATCGAACGATACAGGGAGGACTCGTGTCGTCATCCGCCGCCTATCACAAATCGACGCTGCCGAACGGCGTCCGCGTCGTCACCGGGCCGATGAGCGGCGTTCGCTCGGCCAGTCTGATCTTCTATTACAACGTCGGCTCACGCTACGAGCGGGCCGAGCATTCCGGAATCTCCCATTACCTCGAACACATGCTCTTCAAGGGCACCGAACTCCGCCCCGATCCGATGCAGATTTCGCAGGCGATCGAGGGGGTCGGCGGCATGCTCAACGCCGCCACCGGCCGCGAATCGACCAGCTACTGGGCGAAAGTGCCGAGCACGCATTTCGCGCTTTCGTTCGATGTGCTGGCCGATATCCTGCGCAACTCGGTGATCGACAGTACCGAACTCGACCGGGAACGCTCGGTGATCATCGAGGAAATCCGCTCGATCTACGATTCGCCGGAAGACCTCGTGCACGAAGTGATCGACGAAGTCGTTTGGGGCGATCAGGGGGTCGGCCGCTCGATCGCGGGGATCGAGGAGACGGTTGAGACGATCGACCGCGAGGTCATGGTCGATTACTGGCGGCGGAACTACAACCCGTCGCGGCTGGTGATCGCGTCCGGCGGCGATGTCGATCACGCCGAGGTGGTGGCCCTGACGGAGCAGCACTTCGGTGATCTGGCGGATGATCCCGCGGCCGATCAGTACGAGCCGGCGGTCACCGATCAAACGGAACCGCGCGTGCACCTGATCGATCGGGATACCGAGCAGGCGCACATCTGCCTCGCCATGCCGGCGCTGCCCTACAGCGACGATCGCCGTTACGTGCAGGGAACGCTCGAAGCGGTGCTGTCGTCGGGCATGTCGTCGCGGCTCTTCCAGGAATTGCGCGAGAAACGCGGCCTCGTCTACTCGGTTTACGGCTATTTCCGGCCGTACGAGGATGTCGGGCAGGGCGTTTTCTACGCCGGTACCGATCCGGAACGGGTCGATGAAGCGATCGTGGCGCTGCTCGGCGAACTCCGCAAGCTGCGCGACGAACCGCTGTCGGCTGAAGAGTTGCAGATGACCAAGGACCTGCGTAAGGGACGCCTGTTGATGGGGCTGGAGGATAGCCGCTCGGTGGCATCCTGGGTCGGCAGTCAGGAAGCGACCTACGGCGAGATCAAGACGCCGGAAGAGGTGATGGAACGGATCGAGGCGGTCACCATCGAGGATGTGCAGGCGCTGGCGCAGGAGCTTTTCCGGGAGGATCGGCTCAGCCTGGCGCTGGCCGGCCCCTTCGGCGACCGCGACGATTTCGCAGAACTGCTGACCTTTTAGGGACCTGGCCATATGGTTTGCCCCCCTCTCGCCACCAACATATTCGGGAAGGCAACCCGTCACTCAGAGCCCGCAGGCGAAGAGTCTTCCGCGAAGCGGCGGTGCATCACCGCACCGTGTCCATGTGGAGGGCCGCTTCGCGAAAGACTCCTCGATTCCTCGGAGTGACGGGGGTTGGTGGTGGGAAACGGTCGATGGTCCCGTTTTCATCGCAGTGGTGCACCGCGCTTCATGTCGACCGAGAGTGACAGAGTTGGGCTCAAAGGGAAACGCATCAAACCATGAGTGAATCGCAGGAATCTCAGGGGTTCATCCCGATCGACGCCGCGTTCGATGGGCAGGCGGCAACGCTGCTCGCGGGTTGGGCCGGGTTTCTCGGGCATGAGACCGGCGAAGGCCTGGTTGCCGCGCTGCGGGCCGATGAGACCGCGTCGATCCATGGCGTCACCCTGAACGACGATCTGATCGTCGCGATCGTGACCCGGCAGGTGCACCTGATGGACGAACTGGTGGCGATCACCGTGCGCGAGGATTTCCGCGGCCACGGCATCGGGGAACTGGCGCT
>JADLGF010000027.1 GCA_020849415.1 Thermomicrobiales bacterium | reverse complement strand
CCCGGATGGAAGACCGCAATCATGCGATAGCAATGGGCATCAACGACGCCGGCCTGATCGTCGGCGACGCCTTCGGCTTCTCCTTCGGAACCGGCGGCACCGTCCCCAATCAGGCCGTTTGGTGGCCGACGATCGATACGATCGAACCCATTCCCACCCCGAATTCCGTCTCCAGCCGGGCCACCGGCGTCAATGACAACGACTGGGTGATCGGCACGGTCGAGCTGTCGAACGAACCCGGCAAGCGGCCGGTGATCTGGCGGCGCGACCCCGACTGGCAGGTGGAATTCCTGCCGATGATTCCATTCGCCAACGCGCTCGATGCGACGCCGCTCGACATCAACAACGAGAACGTCATTGTCGGGACCGCGCGGATCGATCCGAACCAGCCCGGCGGTGAACCCTGGGTCTGGCGACCCGGCGATGCGGAACTCACGCCGCTGCCCGTGCCACCCGGCGTTGAGTATATTCATGAGCTCGCGATCAACGGCAGCGATGTGATTGTCGGAACCGCCCGGACCGAGAGCAGCAATATCGGGTTGATCTGGCGCGGCGGCGAGGTTTCCGAACTCACGCAGCTTCTTGACACCGGCAGCTTCGTGGTGACGGAAGCCAACGACATCGCCGAAAGCGGGGAAATCGCCGGCCAGGTCGTGGCGTACGGTGACCCCCGCTCCCGCATGGCCGCGATCATCACAGCGGTCTAGCGCCCGAACTTTCCAGACTATCGGGACGCCAGCCGATTGCGGTGGCGTAGTCGCGGGCCTTCGCGAAGGTCCGGATGCGGCGACGGCGAACCGTTTTCACGCTCACCCCGAGCGACTGCGCCATCTCGGCATCGGTGCGTCCGTCAATCAGCCGCCACGCGAGTAGTTGGCGCTCGCCGCTGGTCAAATTCGCGAAGAGCCCCTCGATCACGAGGCGAAGCTCGATGGCGTCCGTTTCATCGATCGCCACCGGCAACTCCTCGATAAGCGCCTCTTCCCGGCGCGGCGAGACGGACCAACTACGCAGGACGTCGAACATCCGCCACCGGAAGCGGGTGAAGAAATAGCCGGCGAAACGGGGTTCCGGGCCACCCCAGCGTTCGACGATGTCGCAGAAAACGAGAAACGCCTCCTGATCGAGATCATCGAAGGTCCAGGCGCGACCTTCCCGCTCCCGCCAGAGGTAGTTGCGCCGGATGCCGTTCAATACCGGTGCGCAACGCGGCCAGAGCGCCAGAAAGAGTGCATTGCGCGCGGCGAGTTCGCCCGCCTGGGCGCGGAGCGCCAGCGCCGCCAGCCGGGCATCGACATCGTCCGGAATCCGTCCGATCGGGTCGAGCACCGGCGCCAACGCCGCTTGGCCGGGAGCAAAACGAAGGGTGCGAAACGTATGATCGCCCATAGAGAAGCGCCTCCAATCACCGGCGCCCGCAATTATTCGCGCCGGCCACCATTACCACTGAGCGCTTCCGCGCCGGATTCTCAATATTCAAGTCGGACCGGCTGCTCGCTGCACATACTGAATTGCTCGAAATCGATGCCGGCCGTATCGAAGTGATGTTCGGTGTCGCAATGTGGGCAACGCACTCAGGTCTCGCCAATGAGCGCGGACTGATCATCTAAAACCGCGAGCATGAGCGGCGGCACCTGGCAAGCGCAAGCCAATTCGATGATCGACCCTTCGCCCCGACGCCGCATCAACGCTCGGGTTTTCCTGGACTTCATTGAGGCCCTCGCATTTCACTATTCGGTAGCGCAAAACAGAACATTTGTTCTTATTTTCAGCAGTCTAAACGAGCGTCCCGGCCGTGTCAAGACGCACGGAATACGGATCAGTGGATTGAGGTTGGCTGACCCTGGGGACGGGCTGGCGGTTCGTTTCACAGGGTTCAAAACCCTGTTCTGAATCAGACGAAAACCCCTTTCGGGGTTGGAGGGTTGGGACACAGCAGCGCACAACCCGGTGCCGAAGGCACGTTCGTCTGACTTAGCCCATGGATTTGTCCTTGTGCGCCACAAGACCGACGATCTATCCGGAACCCGGAACTCGGAACGGGGCACACGGAACCCGTCAGCGCCAGACCTTCCCGAGCTGAGCGATCAGTTCGAGTCCGGTCGCCACCGAACGTTTGCCGAGATTGCCGCCGCCGGGATTGAGCGAACCCACCACGGTAACCTCGACCTTGCCGGTGGCATAAACCGCCTCCGCGACCGATACCAGCGTGGCGATGTCGATCCCGTCTGGCGAGGCTGTGGAGGCGCTCGGCACCAGTTCCGGATCGAGCACATCGAGATCGATGTGGAGCACGATCCGATCGCACCACCCGTCGAGCGTGTTGATCGCGTCCTTGAGGAGCGCGCCCTGGCTCAGCTGCTTGCCGGTCACCAGCCCGACCGACGTCGCGTTCAGCAGCGACTCTTCCTGATTGTCGAGATCGCGCGCGCCGGCGATGAGAATCCGTTCGGTCGGGATCGGGGCCACCTGACCCGCCGCCGCGCGCATGCGCGGACCATCGAGCCCGGCCAGGATCGCCAGCGGCATGCCGGCCAGGATGCCGCTGTAGCTCGTTTTGGGCGTGTTGAAATCACCGTGGGCATCGACCCAGACGATCCCGATCCGGGCGTCCGCGCCGTGCGCTTTCTGCATGCCGGCGATGACACCGATGATAGCGGTGTCCTCACCGACCAGCGCCAACACCCGCGCGTCGTTCTGGCGAGCTTCGCTGATCAGCGCCGCCGTGTGCGCGCCGAGTTTGCCGATGTTGACGGCGGTTTGTCCCGGTTCGCGCTCCTCGTCCGGCAACATGGCCGCGACCGGCTCGGCCACTTCGTGGCCGGCCGCGCGCACCCGCTCCGCGGCCCCGCCCTTGACGAGGGCGTCGGGCCCGGCGCCGAGTCCCCGGTTCCGCTCGTCGTAGCGGTACGGCACGGTGATGATGTCGATGCGCATCGCCTTATCCCCAGGGTCTCGGCCGCGTCCGTACTGGCAACGCGCGGTTAACGAATCCAAGTGTTCATTGAGCATACCGCTCCGGCGGGATGTTTCGCTAACCTCCCGTCATTTGGCCCGTCGCCGCCATCACCCCGGAGTAGACTTGCGAGGTGAATCGTCCGACGCGCAGGAGCGCCGATGACTCGTAGCGCTACCAGTCAAACCGACTACTACCGGCTCCTCGGCGTCGCCAGCTCCGCCAGCGCCGATGAAATCCGGCGCGCCTATCGGGCGGCGATGAAGGAGATTCACCCCGACCGGCAATCGCCGGAAGCGCGCTTGCTGGCGGAAGAACGCACCAAAACGCTCAACATCGCCTACACCACGCTCTCGCAGCCGGAGAAACGACGCAAATACGACGATCTGCTCCGGGCGACCGCAGTGCAGGACCAGATCATGTCCCGCTACGCCGGCGACATGATCACTACCAACCCGCCGCCGAACGCGATGCGACCACCCGCCAACCGCCACCTGACGGAGCGGCAGCGTCGCGAACAGCAGGCGGCCGATCGCTCCGCCTTTTCGTCGCTCTTCTACGTCTTCGGCGGCGCCGCGCTCTTCGTGATCCTCGCCATCGCCATGTTCGCCGTGGTCGGCTTGATCCTCGGCCGTCTCTTCTGATGAAAGGACTCGTCCCATGACCCAGGACCGCAAGCGCCCGGACAAACTCGATCCCGCCACCGTCAGCGAAGCGACCTGGGCGGTGCACGGCGGCAACGTGATCGACGCCGGCACGGGCGCGATTCGCACGCCGCTGATCATGGCGAACTCATACCACCTGCCGGATGATCCGACCGATTTCAATTGGTCCGCCGCCGACCGGCTCGTCTACGCCCGCAACGGCCATTTCAATCAGCAGCAACTCGAAATCAAGTTGGCCGCGATGGAGGGCGCCGACGACGCTTGCGTCTTCGCGACCGGCGTCGCCGCGCTGCACGGCCTCTTCTTCAGCCTGCTTACGAACCGCGATCACATCGTCGTCTCGAACGTGACCTACGAAGCGGTGCACCGGCTCTTCAACGAGCTCCTGCCGGAGCGCTACGGCATCGAGGCGACACTGGTCGATAGCGCTGATCTGGAGGCCGTACGCGCCGCGATCCGCCCGAACACGAAGCTGATTCACACCGAGGTCGTCGCCAACCCGACCACCCGCGTCGCCGATATCGCCGGCCTCGCGGCCCTCGCGCACGGCGCCGGCGCGTTGTTGAGCGTCGACAGCACCTATACGCCGCCGGTCTTCTACCGGCCGATCGAGGATGGCGCCGATATCGTCGTTCACTCGCTGACGAAGTACATCAATGGTCACGGTGACGCTATGGGCGGCGCGGTGATCGGAGCGAAAAGCGT